>JAFGCD010000137.1 GCA_016932835.1 Sedimentisphaerales bacterium | reverse complement strand
TCCTTGAGTTCTGTTGGAAAAACCGTTCAAAACACACTCAAGGAGGCTCTATGCACATCCCGTGCCAAAACGGGTAATCGCGTGGATATTGGGCTTGAATAACGGGGGGATTTGGTGTAGAATAATGTGCACAGGTAGAATAATGTGTACAGATGTTCGATGAAAAGAGGAAGAAATGGTTTAAGAATAGTGCGATGCGCTGCCGAGGCTTTGGAGAGAGCTCCAAAGGCCGGGCGGAAATATGGAGGTTAATATGACAAAGCGATATTCCCTGATAACGGCGGCGGCGATTCTGGCGCTGGCAGTTTTGGCGGGCAAGGCGGCGGAATACGAACCGTGGCGATTCGTGGTGACGGCGGACAGCCGAAGCGAAGGCCACAGCGACCATAACGGGGTTAACGTGGCGATACTGAGCGAACTGGTGCAGGAGACAATCGACTGCAATGCTGAGTTCGTGCTGTTCGGTGGGGACCTGGTGATAGGCAGCAGCGACCAGGCGACGCTCGAAGAGGAGTTTCTCACGTGGCGTGAGACGGCCAAGCCTTTGTACGAGGCGGGTATCGGAGTGTATATTGTTCGGGGCAATCACGACGAGGGGACTTATCCATCGGGAATCGACGCGTGGAACAACGTCTTCAAGTATGTTCCGTCCGATGGCGGGGGCGGTATCGACTACGGGCTTCCGAAGAACGGGCCTGAAGGCGAATTAAACCTGACCTATGCGGTACGGCACAAGAATGTTCTGGCGCTGGGGCTGGACCAGTGCAGGACGGCGAATCATTCGAAAAACTATGTGCACCAGGCGTGGATCGACGAGCAGTTAGCGGGTAATACGCTGCCGCACGTCTTCGCGTACGGACACTTTACGTGTTTTAAGATGATCTGGGACAGCGTCGGCGACCACCCGACGAGCAGAGACGCATTCTGGGAGAGCCTCAAGAATGCGGGGTCACGGGCTTATTTCTGCGGGCACGAGCATTTCTACAATCACTCGCGTGTCGATGACGACGGGCTTGCGGACAACGACTTTCACCAGCAGGTAGTCGGCTCGGCGGGGGCTTCGATACACAACTGGAACGGGACTTTTCCGGGTGACAACAGCGGCAGGAACATAGCGAACATCTACCATACGACGCTCTTCGGGTACTGCATAGTCGATATCAACGATCTGGATGTGACAATAACGTGGATGGAGCGTCATACGAGCGATCCGAGCGTTGCGGGGATATACAGCGAGCAGGACAGTTGGAGCTACCGGGTCCAATGCGGAGACTTCGGTCATCCGCATCCCGCGGCGGATATTAACAGGGACTGCCGGGTTGACGGCAGAGACCTGGCGCTGATGACGGCCCATTGGAGGCAGGCGCCTGGGGATCCTGCGGCGGACGTCGCTCCGGAAGTGCGGGACAACTTCATCGACCTGCGCGACCTTGCAGTGCTGGTGCAGAACTGGCTCGAATGCACGGATCCGAGATGCCTTTAGCGACTCAGGCGGTTTTGTTGTCTATGAATCCTTCGAGTTTTCTTGCTCGGACAGGGTGCTGAAGTTTTCTTATGGCCTTTGCCTCGACCTGCCTTACCCGCTCGCGCGTGACTTTGAAGATTCTGCCGACCTCTTCGAGGGTGTAGGTGTATCCGTCGCCTATTCCGTATCTGAGCTTGATAATCTCGCGTTCCCGATAGGAGAGGGTCTTGAGCACGACGTCGATTCTCTCTCTGAGCATTTCCTGTGTGGCCGAGGCGACGGGCGAAGCGATGCCGTCATCCTCGATGAAATCTCCGAAGTAGCTGTCCTCGCTCTCTCCTATCGGGCGATCAAGACTAATCGGATGCTTGGAGATCTTGAGCACTCTTCGTGTCTCTTCAATGCTCATGTCGGCTTCTTTTGCGATCTCCTCGATGGTCGCCTCTCTTCCGAGCTGCTGGTGGAGGACCTTGCCTGCGGTCCTAAGCCTGCTCATCGTCTCTATCATGTGCACGGGGATGCGAATAGTGCGTGCATGGTCGGCGATTGCTCGGGTAATAGCCTGTCGAATCCACCATGTCGCGTATGTGCTGAATTTGTATCCTCTGCGATACTCGTATTTATCCACGGCCCTCATCAAGCCTGTATTTCCCTCCTGTATGAGGTCGAGGAAGCTCAGTCCCCTGTTGCGATATTTTTTTGCTATCGAGACTACGAGCCGCAGATTGGCGCTTGAGAGCATTCTCTTTGCATTCTCATACTGGCCGAAGGTTCTGTCGAGGGCCCGCAATCTTTTTTCAAGCTGCCTGGGCGTCTCGACGACAAGGTCCTGGAGTCCGGCTAATTCCTGCTTCATCGCATCGATATCTTCAGCGACTATATCTCCATGGGGTCCTCTGGCGATAGCCCGTTCTAGCTGATGCATCTTCTCACAGATGCCGTGGAGTTTGCTCTTGACAGGCTGAATTCTGCTGGTCCTCAGGCTGAGTTCCTCAAGGAGGGTGGCGATTTTTCGTTTGTTTCTGTGCACGCGTATGAGAAGCTCCTTGATCTCGGTTTTGCTGTCGGCGTCGAGCATCCTGGCAAAGAGATTCTGGTTCATTGCCAACATCGCATCGACGGTGCCGAGGTTAACGGGTAACCGTTTCTTGATAACGGTTTTCGTATTACTCGAAAGCGTGCCGGTTTTGAGAGTGCGGTCGAACGACATTTCTCCGCTATGGACCTGCTGCAATATCTCAACGGAATTGCGGGCACAGTAGTCGCACTGGAGCATTTTGCGTCTGAAGCCCATTCGTGTTATCTCAATTTTGCGAGCGAGCGCAATTTCGGACTTGCGAGTGAGTAACGGTATCTGGCCCATCTGGGTCAGGTACATTCTGATAGGATCATCGATTCTCCTTGGCCCCTCGCTTCCCACGAGTTCCTTTTCGAGAACCTCGTCGTCCGCTTTTCTGGAACGTTTGCGGCCTGGCTGATCTTCCTGCTCATCGTCGTCCTCAGAGACCTCGAATTCATCCTGGTCGGCGAGTTGTCTCTCTCTCGCCTCGTCTTCGTCGAGAAGCGTAATTCCCTTTGCGTCGAATGTCGCCAGGAGCCTGTCAAGCCTGCTGGCGCTGACGGCTGATTCGGGCAGGCTGTCATTTATCTCGTCGTATGTCAGGAACCCCTTCTTCTCGCCTCTTTTTATTATTGCCTTGATTTGTTCTTCGGCGTCTGCGGGCTTTTCGCTTATTCGAGGGGGAGTTTTGAGATTGGACTTTTCAGAGGCCTTCGCTTCTTTCTTTTTGGTTTTTGTTTTGGGCGTTTTTTTTGGTTTGGCCGTCTTTACTTTCTTTTTTGTCACGACTGATATCCTTACCCAGTTGTTTCATTTAGGCTGATCGTTCACCCGCCGGGACCGGTGCCGGATTGGCGCCGCTCCAAACGCAGTCTTCACCGGAACGTATTCTGTACCGCTATATCTATGCTTTCGAATGCCATTTCGAGGCACTAATGCTCCTTCTTCTCTGTCTTACGCTCCTGAAACTTCGCTTGTTATCTGTAACCCGGTTTTTTTGCCATGGGCCGGCTGAAAATACGCTTTCTTTTGATTAAGACGCCTTAGAAAGGGCAATTGTTTCCAAAAATCCCTTCTGAAATCTTTCCAAATCACCTGTTCTTCAAATCAGTAAACCAACCCAACGCCTTAATCGTATTATTACTCCGCGTAACTCTTGTCCAGCCAAAGGACTTACGGCCCTTTTATCGCCTTATCCCTTTGGCCCTGAAAAATCCGGGTTTTGCCAAGCCGCTCCCAAACGGGGGCTGTCCAGCGAGAGAGGGCAATTCAGCAAATTCACTACTATAGATATAGTCGGTACGCCAAAAAAGTCAAGCAGCAATTAGAAAAACGTGTTTTTGAGGCTGATATTGGTGGTTGCGGCATAGTTGGACATCTGGTTTTTGGGACTCGTGCAATAAGAAACCAAGAATCGCGCTGCAGGCCTGGCAGCAAATGTGGTTTTCAATGCACGGGAGGCAAGAGACTAACTCGTCTTGGAATAACGGCCAGAACGCCGTTTGACGACTCACATCTTTTTTTATCCTGAGGGCCTCGCAGGGTAGCCGAGAAGCGGTTTTTTTCGTCTTATCGGGCGATTTTTCAAAAAAGGCTTGCCTTCCACCGCCTGCGTCGATATAGTGTTGTGTTTCGTATCGCATTGCCCATATTAGGTATATGCGGTATCGGAGACTTATCCCGATTCTGTTCTGCGGGATTCGATATCTGAAGACAGGAGACATAGCAGTGAAGACTGAAATACTCGATGCCGTCGAGAGCAAGAATCTGAAGGAAAACATGCCTCACTTCGAGATAGGCGATGTTGTGGATGTTCATTGCCGAATCCAGGAAGGCGACAAGACTCGCACTCAGATATTCAACGGGACCGTCATCGCTCGCAGCGGGCGGGGAATCAACGAGACATTCACGGTACGGCGAATAGTCGGTCAGGAAGGCGTCGAGCGGATTTTTCCTCTGCATTCCCCCAACGTGCTGGATATCAAGGCCGTCAGAAGCGGCAGAACAAGACGTGCGAAGCTGTATTACCTTCGAGAGCGAACGGGCAAATCGGTGCGTCTGGCACAACGGCACAGCGACCATACGGTCAAGAATTGACATTGCAATTACGTTCATGGCCCCAGATAATGGGGTATTGACGAATCGTCGCCGGCCAAAGCGACGGAGTTTGTTCTTGCGGACCGCGGGGAGTCTTATGCTTCTGAACCGTCGCAGACTTCTGAGCGAACAGAAATATCTCGGGCGATGGGGCGAGAGGCGCTGCGAGAAGTTCCTGAAGGGGAAGGGCCTGAAAACCCTCGCGCGGAATTTCTCGTGCAGGGCCGGAGAGATCGATCTGATTATGGTCGATACGGACGGAGGGATTGTTTTCGTTGAGGTCAAGGCCAGAACCCAGGAAGACTTCGGCAGTCCGGAGCAATTCGTGACATATTCGAAAAAGAGCAAGCTTATCAGGGCGGCCCGCTACTTTCTTGCGACTCACAAAATAGAAGATCGCCCGTTTCGGTTCGACGTTGTGGGTATCGTCGTCGGTGCGAAGGGGCCTGCTCGGATAGAGCATTACGCCAACGCTTTTACACCTTAGGAAGCGATATGGAATTGATTGATACGCACTGTCATCTGACGTTCGAACCGCTTGACGCCGATGTCGGCGCCGTTCTGGGACGCAGCAAGGAGGCCGGTGTCACTTCCTGGATAACGGTCGGCACGGACGTCAAAGACTCCGAAAAAGCCGTGATGCTGGCCGAGCGGTTTGACGGCCTTTACGCGACAGTCGGCGTTCACCCCCACGACGCCAAGAGTGTGACTTCCGATATCCTCGCCCATCTCAAGCAACTTGCTCAAAACATAAATGTCGCTGCAATCGGCGAGACCGGGCTGGATTTCCATTACAACTTCTCGAAACAACCCGATCAAATCCGAGTCTTCGCAACACAATTGAAGCTGGCCGCGGAGCTTAACCTGCCGGTGATTGTCCATTCGAGAAATGCCTTCGACGAGACAATGGACATTCTCGAACAGCACGGCTCGGCGTTGAAAGGCGTGGTATTTCACTGCTTCAGCGGTTCGGCGGAACAGGCGAAGCGGGTTCTGGAGCAAGGGTGGCATCTGTCTTTTACAGGCGTTGTAACGTTCAAGAACGCCGAACAAACTCGCGAGGCGGCGAAGCTGGTTCCATTAGAGAGGCTGATGCTCGAAACCGACAGTCCTTATATGTCCCCTGAGCCGGTGCGCAAGCAGAAACCGAACGAGCCTGCACTGATGATTCATACCGCAAGATTCCTTGCGGAGCTGAAAGGCATCAGCCTGGAAGAGTTCGCGGCGGGCGTGACAGCGACGGCAAGGTCTTTTTTCAATCTTCCGGCAACGCTGAACACTTAATCTACGGTCGAAAACCGATATTCGCTTTCGATTAGCCGCGGGCATTGAAGGAGCCGACCACAGGGACAGCCGCCCGGTAATACAGCCGGCGTATTGAGTTTTTGCGGTAATCTTCGGAAGATGCGGAAACGAGGGGGTCTATTCGGTTCTGTTGGTTATTTCTATGAGATGGAAGCCGAACTGCGTTTTTACGGGGCCGTGGACCTTTCCGATATCGGCCGAGAATACGACCTCGTCAAATTCCTTGACCATCTGGCCTGGCGAGAATGTTCCGAGTTCTCCGCCGGCCCGGCCCGATGGGCACCTGGAGTGCTGCTTCGCCATTTCGGCGAAATCGGCGCCGGCTTCGATTTGCGTTTTGATGTCTTCGCACTGCTGCTGTGTTTCGACGAGGATGTGACGCGCTGCGGCTTTGGTCATTGTGTTCTCCTATTCCAGTTATTGCGGATACGGCTTAATGTCGGGCTCTTGCGATAAGGTCGAGCGCAAGTCAGCAGATTAGGGCCTGGTTTGGCGGTTTTGTCAAGGAATGTTGTGAATTCTCGAATCGGGCGCAAGATTATGCGGCAAGTCAGCCTGAGCCGGCCGTGTTTGAGATTCGACGATTCGGCGTCATGGGGCGAGTTTTTTGCTTTGGTTTGTCGGAGCAGGGCTGCGAATTTTTTTGGCATATTCGGTCTCGGCCTGCCTGGTCCAGCATGAGTTACAGAGGCATTCGGGCCTGTTGCATGTGCCGTTGACATCGTGGAATTGGAGCGGCGCAATGGCGGCGTTTACAAGCTCGGACATTTTCTTGTAGCCCGGCTCGTTTGTTCCGGCCCATTTTTCGATTTGCCCCCATCCTCCAGCATCGAGGGCCAAGGGGGCTTTCAGGATTCGGCTTTCGCAGGGCAATGCGATATTGACCAGTGCGGCGAAAGGCTGGTTTGCGAGTTTCTCGCCGAAGTTCTCGGCGATGCAGGCTCTCAGGGCCTTCTCTCCTTCGGGGTCTATTCTTCGCCATTCGTCCTTATTGAATGAATATTCGCCGTAGTACTGGGCGTTGAGGTCGAGCCAGTATATTACTCGCAGGAAGCTTTCGCCGTCGAGTTTCACGTCGTTTTCGCGGTCGCGCATGAGAATTTCGGCCAATTTTCCTGCGTGCGAAAAGTAGTCTTTGGGCTCGCTGTAATCTGTTTCGAGGTTTCTGGGCGCGAATGAGACGAGGCCCTTACTGTTAACGATTGTGTTGTATGCGGTGCTTGCTATGAGCTTTGTTATGGAATCGGCTTCTTTTGTGAATTCGAGCGTTCCGAGGAAGTCGAGTCCGGCGTTTTTTTCGTCGAGGCCGTGACATTTGATGCAGTACCTGTCGAGGACGGGCTGGACGGTCTTTGCGAAACTGAGTCCTCCGGGATACTTCGGGCCGACGGGCGGGGTAAGGTCGTGAATCGGGATGTCGGCGGGCTGCGGCGTCAGAGCGGGGACGGCGTCTCTCGGTTCGTGACATCCGGTGCAGCTTGCCGATTCGCCCGGGTGGAGATAGGTAAATGATCGCATCGACATTACGGCCATATCGTTTGCGTCGAGCAGTTGGAAGAGCAAGGGGACTTGTGCGGGCGCGCGAAATGCGACGGAACCGTCGTCGGCAACGGGGACCTTGCCGAGGATTTCCTTACATGTTTCGAACATCACGATGCTTCTTACAGGGACAGCCTGGGTAGGCTGGGGATAGACCCGGACGACCCTGAGGCTCTTGACCGAACCGGGCGGTATGCGGCGAGCGCTCTTATAGACATTCTTGACGAAGAAGGTTCCCATCTCGGCAGGCTCCGTCGATGGAGTATATCGAGGTAGGACCGGGGGGGCCGGTCTGGGGACTATCGGAATCGGCGTGAAGCAGGAGACCTGCTCGTCACGACAGATCAGTTCTTTGCCGCCGAGCGAATCGATAAGATAAATCGCATAATGGGGCTTATCGCCGCGATAGCTGTACGAATACGCCGCGAAAAAGAGGTCTTCGCTGAGCGGATACGGGCCGGCGTACGCACCCTTGAGGTCCCACCCTTCAGTCTCTGGGAAGGCAACTTCGGGGGTGATTCTGGTAATCGGTTCGGGGCCGTCGATTCCTTTATAGGGGTCAACAACTACGATCGAGCCTGCGGTGTAGTGGTGATGGGCCGAGGCGGTGCAGACAATCTTATTCGAGTTCGGGATTGCCCTGGGCTCGCAGGTCACGCACGGATTCCTGGTGTAATTTCCGAAGAAGTGCGCCGGGGCGGTTCCGTCCGGCCGAGTTGTCCAGAGACTCTGGAAGAGCGTATCATGCCTGTTTATATAGTCCCATCGCGTCCATATTATTCTTCCGTCGGGCAGTACGCTGGGGTCCCATTCGTTGGCTTCTCCGTATGCGAGCTGGATGATATTTTTGCCGTCGGCGTCGGCGCGGTAGAGGACGTATGTGGGGCAGAACCTGTCGCCGTAGTGACATCTGACGCCGCCCTGGTTTCTGGTGGAGATAAATGCGAATCCTCCGTCGGGCAGGTAGCATGGGTCGTAATCTTCTATCTGTACGGTCCGGCGGCCCTCGGCCCCTTCGAGCGGGTCTTGTTTTGTGCCCGTCAGCCGGCGAACCCAGGCGCCGTCGGCGGCTGCTTCGTAGATGAAGAACCTGCGGTAGTTCGGATTCTCGACAGTCTGGTCGCAGAATGAGAACAAGATTCGCTTCGCATCGAACGACAAATCCGGATGCAGTACGGTTCCGCGGGGTAGCTTTCCTTCGAGTATGACGTTTTCGCGGGGTTGGGTTTTCCAGTCGGATAAGACGATGAGGCCCGGGCCGGGATGGTTGTGCCTGCCGAGGTATTGGTCTGTCTGGTGGTTGAACGAGGGGGGCGGGCGCTTGTTTATCAGCAGCCTTTCGAAACCGAGCAACGGGTGCGAGAGGATCAGGCTGCGTCTGAAGCGTCGGATTTTCAGATAAAGGGCTTTGAAATCGGTGTCTTGTGCGTCGAGTTCGGCGCGGAACCGGTCTATCTCGGCAGTGAAATCAGGGCCCGGGGCGACCCGGCGGACGAAATCGAGCGTTCTAACGGCCAGATCGAGGGCATTGCGTGCGGCGCGTGGATAGTGCTCGGCCGGCTGCGGAGGCAGTGAATTGGTTGACCACTGGCTTGTGCTGCTTTGGTCGGCGGGCTTGCCGACGGCGACGTTCTTATTTTTGTCTTGTGTGGAGAAAACTTCGACCTCGTCGAGGTACATGAACGCTCTTGCGGGGTTCTGCAGGCGAATCAATCGAGCCTGCAGTCCGTCGAGACCGGCGATCAGGGGTTTGTTTATCTTTGCGCCGTAGAAGAGGCCGTTGTGCGTGAATACCTTTCGCCAGTTTTGGCCGTCGAGCGAAATCAGTATATCGAGTATCTTTGTCTGGGTTTCACAGCCCGGACGGTTGTAAACCACAACCCTGTCTATTGGAAAGACATCGCCCAGATCGACCTGCCACCACGGCGCGTCGTCGAGGTTGGTGTGGAATGCGTATGAGGCGTTCTTTATTCCGTCAACGGCCCCGGCGGCATCCTGCCGGGTGGTAACCGCTGTGCCTGAGGTGTGTCGGGCGGATTGTTCCAACTGCAGGATGTAATCACGATCGAGTTGGTCGGCATGTGAAGGGCCTGCTGCTGCGGCGATTGGGAAAAGCAAGATTGCCTGCGTCAAGAGGAGTCGAGTGTGCCTGTTCAGCATAAATTGCCTTTCAACTATGGAACCAACATCAGCTACACGATTGTAACAGATTTTTGTGAGAATACCCGGAAATAGTCGTACCATGCATTCGCAACCAAAGGGGTGATGCGAAGGCTTTGAGGGCACCTGGGGAAATGATCTTCGGAAAATTCGCCGGACGTATGAATTATTTGTCTTGACGGAGCGGCGGCTGTCCGATACGATGCGATTCGTTCTTTGGCAAGGGAATAATCTAATTCACAGGTTCCGAAGTTTGTTTTTTCGGGATATTGAAACGGGAACGCGGTTAGAATCCGCGACGGTCGCGCCGCTGTGTGCGTCTGTTCCGATGTTTTTTTCGGGAATCCTCCGGACGTTTTTGCCGGCCTTGAGGGGTTATCGAGGGCCGGGCCCACTGTTCGCATTAAGTGGATGGGAAGGGGTCTTGAGGTAAGACGCGAGTCAGAAAACCTGCCTGGGAGTTAGTTCACACTTATCTTTATCAGTGTTCTCGCGACATGGGACGCAGGTGTGGCAGTTCGGACCGATTTTTGTATCTGGGAAGAAGTCCGTTTGTCTATTTGGCATCAACAGCCGTCGTTCCTTTTCGTGGGAACGGCGGTTTTTTTTTGGTGGTGTCGGAGCGGCCTCGCGAGTTGGGCTGCGGCAGTGTGAAAGGAGGACGAGAAACAGCATAGAAAGCATAGTTTCGAACAATGAATGTTGAATTTCCGGAAGGAGGAGTTAGATATGGCTTCGAGAAGAGTGTTGAAGATTGCATTTTTGATTATTTGTTTGGGTTTAACGCCGATACCAAGCGTTTCACAAGGCGCTATTGCGGACTTCGATGACTTGAGCCTGTCGGCTGAATCGTCGTGGAACGGCTCGGACGGTTCGGGCGGCTTTATCAGCGGCTCGGCGCATTTCAATAACAACTACGATTCGACCTACGGCTCGTGGGACGGATTCTCCTATTCGAATATAACGGATACGGCGGCGGAAGGCTGGGCAGCTCAGTACAACGCTATTACCGGCGCAGGGACGGGCGGTTCGCCTAATTACGCCGTCGGGTATGTGGGATGGCCCGGTCCGCCTATCGTCACGCTGGATACCGCGATGACCGTTGACGGATTATACGCAACCAACAGCAACTATGCTTATTACTCGATGCTCAACGGCGACGCGTTCGCCAAAAAGTTCGGCGGGGCATCGGGTGACGACGAGGACTGGTTCATGCTGACTGTTACTGGTAAAGACGCCGGCGGCGCCGTGACCGGTGCGGTTGACCTCTATCTTGCCGACTATCGGTTTGCCGACAACGGGCTCGATTACATTGTCGATTCGTGGGAGTACATAGACCTCAGTTCCCTGGGAGTCGTCAAGAGCCTGGAGTTCGGGCTGAGTTCGAGTGATGTCGGCAGTTGGGGTATGAATACGCCGGCCGGCTTCGTGATAGACACCGTCGTGCCGGAACCTGCTACGATTGCGTTGCTTGGGATTGGCGGCTTGATGCTGGTGCGTCGCAAGCAATAAGAAGAATACGGCGTCACACTGCGATGCCGGTCGTTCAATTCGGCCGGCATCGCAGGTGCGGCGACTGGAGATATATGGTGTTTCGAGAAACAGTCATCGGTGCAATCATATTAGGATCGGCTTATACCGCATTGGGCGGTCCTTATACCGAGGCCGGCGTGAACGGGTACGTCGATCCGAACGATCACTGGCGTCATGCAGACCCATGCAATGCCGGCGCCGTTATCAATCCGATATTTCGAGGCTGGGCAACGGATGTTTACGAGTATTGCCCGGCGGACGAGGAGTGGCTTCCCGAGGGATTCTGGCACGATCCGAGCGAGGCGCTGGGGCCTGCTACCGGCGAGAATTTCGATATTGTGAGCCTGGGCGAACTCGACGCCGCAGAAATCGCAGCAGGAGCCCAGCCGGGCAGACTCACTCTTTCATTCGGACAGGCCGGCGACGGCAATGCGATTCGAGACGGCAAGGGTTATGATTTTGCGATTTTTGAGAATGGTTTTGTGTCGCTTTTCAATACGTTCGGAGGTTCGGTTGCCGGCGAGATGCTCGGCGAGTTAGGGTATGTCGAGGTCTCATCGAACGGCAGCGACTTTGCGCGATTCCCATCGGTATCACTGACAGCCGGACCTGTCGGGATGTATGGTACGATTGAGATAAGCGATATTCATAACCTGGCGGGCAAGCATCCGAATTCGGGGGGGCTTTGTACGGGGACGCCTTTCGATTTGAGCGACATTGCCGGCGACCCGCTTGTAGTCGGCGGCGCGGTGGATATAAACGACATCCGCTATGTTCGAATCGTGGATGTCCCCGGCGACGGCAGTTTCCCGGACCGGGCGACGAGCTTTCTCGACCTGACGTTATGGCCTTCGATTTCGATTTATGAAGACGACCATCCGATATACGACGCATGGGTGACATACGGATCGGGAGGTATTGACGTCGAAGCCGTCGGGGTTCTCTGCGAGCAGGAGTACGAGGCGGATATCGATTTGAACGGGATTGTCGATGGTTATGACTTTGCGCTTTTTGCGCAGTCCTGGGGCAGAGGATTGGGGCATGAGAAATGGATCGGCAGGTGCGATCTGGCCGAGCCGAAGGATTACGGCGTCGATAAGCGAGACCTCGCGCTTTTTGCAGGACAATGGCTGGGAGTCGAGAAATGGCGGACTGAGCAGTGATTATTGGTGATAACAAAAAGGCTTTTAGTTTAGTCGAGCTGCTCGTTGTGATTTCGATCATCGCCCTGCTGATGGGGATACTCATGCCTGCGTTGGCAGCGGCAAGGTCGGGGGCGAGGGAACTGGTCTGCAAGTCGAATGTCCGCCAGCTCCTGCTGGCAAATATCGGTCATGCGAGCGACAACGACGGTTTCTATGTTGCCGCTGCGAGTGACATGTGGTCGGGGCCGGGTTTGCACCGGTGGCACGGGGTCAGGAAGAGCTTGAGCGAGCCGTTCGAGGCGGCCGGGGGGCCGCTGGCAAGCTATCTGGCGGGCGGACAGGTCAAACAGTGCCCGGAGAGAGTCGATTTTATTCGCAGCGACGATTGGGCCGCGAGCTTCGAGAAGGGCTGCGGCGGGTACGGCTACAACATGACCTATATCGGCAGTCGCACGTGGAACGGGGTGGGCAGCGGCATCGACGGCTTCAAAGCAGCCTACGAGCGAACCGCCCGGGCGACGGAGGTAGCCAAGCCTGCGCAAACGGTTATGTTCGCCGATACGGCTATGTCCAAAGACGGCAAGAGCTATATCGAGTATTCGTTTGCCGAGCCGCCTTATACGGTTTATGGGGGCAAGGTAATGACGAGTTTTTATATGTCACCGAGCATTCACTTCAGGCATCGGGGACGAGCCAACGTCGGCTGGGTCGAAGGCAGCGTGGAAAGTCGCGAAATGGCCGACGTCGAGCTTGCAAGCGTTTACGGGGTGGATTCGGGGTCGATGAATATAGGGTGGTTCGATCCTGCTGACAATTCGCTGTTCGACCTGGATTGACGATTCCGGCTCGCAGCCTTTCGGGCAACGCGCAGGGCAGGCTTTAAGGGTTTTGCCTGAGATAGCCGTCTATTGCTGCGGCGGCGTTTCGGCCTGAGTCTATCGCCCTGACGACGAGGGAAGCGCCGCTGACGGTGTCGCCGGCGGCAAAGACCCACGGCCGGCTCGTCTGATAATTGTTGACATCGACATTCTCGCGGGTGTCCAATTTCAAATCGAGGGATTTAATCAATCCTTCGTGTACGGTGTGGGTAAAACCGAGGGCGAGCAGAACGAGGTCGGCCTCGACGACAAATTCGGTTCCGGGCAGGTCTCTGGTCTTCCAGCCTTTCGAGGTCTTGACCCACTCTACTTCACAACAATGGAGTTCTCTGGCGTAAATGCCTGCTCCGCCTGAGAGTCTCTTGGTAGAAACCGCCCATCGGCGTTCGCAGCCCTCTTGGTGAGAAGACGAAGTTCTCATAATTCTGGGCCATTGAGGCCATGGCGTATCGGGCGGTCTGCTTTCGGGCGGCTTGGGCAGTATTTCGAACTGGTATATTTTTTCGGCTCCCTGGCGTCGGGCGGTGCCGACGCAGTCACTTCCGGTGTCACCGCCTCCTATTACGACGACGACCTTATCGGCGGCGTCGATAATGCCGGAATCATCGGCTTCTTCCCCAGAGCAGATTCTATTCTGCCGGCTGAGATACTGCATGGCAAAGAAGACATTTTCGTAGTCCCTTCCGGGGACACTGAGGTCTCTGGGCTGACCTGCGCCGGTTGCCAGGCAGACGCAATCGAACATTTTCTTGAGATAGTGCGCGGAGATATCTCTGCCGGCATCGACATCGGTCTGGAATTCGACGCCTTCGGCTCGCAATTGGTCGAGCCTTCGGTCGATGATTCGCTTTTCGAGTTTGAAATCGGGGATTCCGTAACGCAGTAGTCCACCCGCTTTCTGATCCTTTTCAAAGACGACAACATCGTGCCCGGCACGTGCAAGCTGCTGTGCGGCGACGAGTCCCGCGGGGCCTGAGCCGACTATTGCCACTCTCTTGCCGGTTTTAGTTCGAGGGGGCTGCGGTGCGATCCAGCCCTCTTTGAATCCTCGCTCGACTATCTGCAATTCGATGTGGCGGATGAGGACGGGGTCGTCATTGATGGACAACGTGCAGGCGGTCTCGCATGGTGCGGGGCAGACCCGGCCGGTGAACTCGGGAAAGTTATTCGTCGAGTGAAGCAGGTCGCAGGCCTGTCGCCATCGATTCGTATATATAAGCTCGTTGAAATCGGGTATGGAGTTGCCGAGGGGACATCCTGCGCCGTGACAGAACGGTATTCCGCAATCCATACACCGGGCGGCCTGCTCGCGAATATCATCGGGCGAGAGGGGCATTTCAATTTCGTTGAAGTCTGCGACCCTTTGCTCGGCCGGGCGATAGGCGGCGTTTTTTCGTTTGTATTTCAGGAAGCCTTTTGTCTGTCCCATTAGAAGACCTCCTCCGTAGCCGGTGTTGTTTCGGTGTATCTTCTCTCGGCGGATCTCATTTTCTCGAGCGCCTTGCGATAATCTATGGGCACTACTTTTACGAATTTGCCGATCATATCGGGCCATTTATCGAGGATGTATCGGCCTCTCTTGCCGGCAGTCCACTCGACGTGCCGCTCGATGAGATTTCGCAGGATTTTCTTGTCTTCTTCGCGCCAGACGCTTTCGAGCTCGACCATGTCAAGGTTGCAGAGGGTATCGAAGAGCTGCATTTCGTCGAGGACGTATGCAGTCCCGCCGCTCATGCCTGCGGCGAAATTGCATCCTGTTTTTCCAAGTACAACGACTGTTCCTCCGGTCATGTATTCGCAGCCGTGGTCGCCGATTCCTTCGACAACTGCGGTTGCACCGCTGTTTCTGACGCAGAACCTCTCGCCCGCCATTCCGTTAATGAAGACTTCCCCGGCAGTGGCTCCATAGAGGAGTGTGTTTCCCGCTATTATGTTTTCATGGGCCATGAAGGGGGATTTGTCCGGGGTGACGACAACGATTCTGCCGCCGGAGAGGGATTTGCCGAGGTAGTCGTTTGCATCGCCTGTCAGTCGCAGAGTAACACCGGGCGCAAGGAAGGCTCCGAAGCTCTGTCCCGCAGAACCGGTGAAACGGATTTGCAGGGTCTCATCCGGCAAGCCTTCGGGGCCGCAATTCTTCAGGATTCGATTGCTCAGGATCGCGCCGACGGTGCGGTTTGTATTGCGAATCGGCAGTTCGATAACGGTCTTCTCGGCGTTTTGGATCGCCGGCGCGGCTTCTTCGATTATTCGCCAGTCGATGTGGTCTTCGATCTTGTCCGGCTGGGGCTGAGTCTGCCTAAGAGTCTCGGCATGCTCGGCTTCAGGCTGTTTGAAGATTGCGGTCAGGTCCAGTCCTTTTGCCTTGAAGTGGTCGATTGCTTCGTTGCAGCAAAGGCGGTCGGCGCGGCCTATCATGTCGTCGAACTTTTCGAAGCCGAGGCGGGCCATTATCTGTCGAACCTCCTCGGCTACGAAGTACATGAACCGCTCGATGTATTCGGGTTTGCCGGCAAAACGGGCCCTCAGTTCCGGGTCCTGCGTCCCAATTCCAAACGGGCACGCCCCCTTGTGACATTTTCTCAACAGGGTGCATCCGAGTGTTACGAGCGTTGCGGTTCCGAATCCGAACCTCTCGGCTCCGAGCATTGCCGCTATCACCACATCTCTTCCGGTTTTCATCTGGCCGTCGGCCTGGACTCTTATCCTGCTTCGCAGGCGGTTCATAACGAGGACCTGCTGTGTTTCGGCGAGTCCGAGTTCCCAGGGGCAGCCTGTGTGTTTGATTGAGGAGAGAGGGCTTGCGCCGGTTCCGCCGTCGTGCCCGCTGATGAGAACCTCATCTGCGTTTGCCTTCGCCACCCCGGCGGCAATGGTGCCGACGCCTACTTCGGCAACCAGCTTGACGGAGACTTTGACGCCGGGATTGGCGCATTTGAGGTCGTATATCAGCTGAGCAAGGTCCTCTATCGAGTATATGTCGTGATGTGGAGGCGGCGATATGAGCGTAACGCCCGGCGTCGAGTGACGGAGTCTTGCGATTTCTTCGGTGACTTTGTGTCCGGGGAGCTGGCCCCCTTCGCCGGGCTTTGCGCCCTGAGCAATCTTGATCTGAAGTTCGGATGCGTGCGCCAGGTAGTTAAGCGTAACGCCGAACCTCGCACTGGCGACCTGTTTGATTCGGCAATTTTTCGAGTCTCCGTTTGGCAGCGGCGTATATCTTTCCGGGTCTTCGCCGCCCTCTCCTGTATTGCTCATACCGCCGAGGCGGTTCATAGCGATTGCCATGCACTCGTGAGTTTCTTTGCTTATCGAGCCGTGGCTCATAGCTCCGGTGCAGAATCGCTTTACTATTTCACAGGCCGGCTCGACTTTGTCGATCTCGATCGGCTCGGCGGGCCTGAACGAAAAAAGTCCCCTGAGCGTACAAAGTTTTTTCGATTGGTCGTTTACTGCAGCAGCATACTCGCCGTATGCTTCGGCATCCTCATATCTGACGGCGGTCTGAAGCCTCGATACCGTAATAGGGTTCCAAAGATGCTGCTCGCCATTTTTTCTGAAATGATATTCGCCCCCGAATTCAAGCTCGACGGCGCCTGCGGGCCGGCTGCGGAACGCGGCTTCATGGCGTTCGATGGCTTCTTCGGCTATCTGCCGAAGCCCTATGCCGCCTATCCGCGAGCTGGTTGCCGTGAAATACTTGTCGATGACAGCGCGTTCGATGCCTATTGCCTCGAATAGCTGGGCGCCCGCGTAGCTCCGCAAAGTCGAGATGCCCATTTTGCTCATCGTTTTGAGGATGCCTTTTTTTGTCGCGGCGATGTAGTTGTCGGCTATCTGTGTCGGCTCGATATCCCGGGGCAATTCGCCGTCTCTATGCAATTCATCGAGTGACTCGAAAGCCATGTATGGATTCACCGCGCTTGCGCCGAATCCGCAGAGCAGGCAGAAATGCATCACTTCTCTGGGCTCACCGGATTCGACTATCAATCCTGCGCGGCCTCTGAGTCCGAGTTCGAGCAGGCCATGGTGTACTGCTGAAACCGCAAGGAGCGAAGGAATCGGGGCTTTCGCTTCGCAGAGGTCCCGGTCGCTAATTATTATCAGTGATGCGTCTTCTTCTTCAACGGCTTTCCGGGCTGAATCGAGAAGCTGGTCGAGTCCGGTGCGCAAAGCCTCGGCGTGGTCCGACGTGTCGGCCCGGAATAGCGAGAAAATAGTCGCAATCTTGAAGTCGTCACGTTTTACCGTTCGAAGGCGCTGGATGTCTTCATTTGCGAGTATCGGGTGCGGCAGTTTCAACTGCCTGCAATGCTCGGGGGTCTCGGTAAGAATGTCTCTCTTGCGGCCTGCAAAGACCATCAAGCTCATCACAAGGCCCTCCCGCAACGGGTCGATGGGGGGATTTGTGACCTGTGCGAAGAGCTGCTTGAAATAGTTGAACAGGAGCTTCGGCCTGTCTGAAAGCACGGCAAGCGGCGTATCGTTGCCCATCGAGCCGACGGGTTCCTGGCCGTTGAGGGCCATTGGGGTGAGAATCATCCTGAGTTCTTCGCTGGTGTATCCGAAGGCTCGCAACCTTCGCGATATTGTCTCGGGATCGCTTTTGACGAGGGTGGGTGTATCGAACAATCCCCGCAGTTCGATTCTGTTTTCTTCGAGCCACCTTCTATAGGGCTTTCTTCGAGCTACCCGGCTCTTTACCTCATTGTCCGAGATTTCCCTGCCTTCACCTGTATCGATGAGGAACATGCGCCCGGGCCTGAGGCGGCCTTTCTTTCTAATCTTTTCGGGGGGGAACTGCACGACTCCGGTTTCGCTTGCGATGATTGCAAGCCCGTCGGTTGTGACGAGGTATCGGCACGGCCTGAGGCCGTTTCTGTCGAGGGTTCCGCCGATGAGCCTGCCGTCGGTAAACACCATCGCCGCCGGTCCGTCCCATGGTTCCATTATCGATGCATGGTACTCGTAGAATGCCCGCTTGTCGGTGCTGATGTGGTATTTCGCACCGAATGCTTCGGGTATCATCATCATCATCGAATGCGGTATGCTCCTGCCGCAATGCACCAGAAGTTCGAGGCTGCTGTCGAAACAAGCCGAGTCACTTGCGTTCGGCGGCAAGACCGGAAAGAGGTCTTCGGTGTCGTCGGCGAAGAAGTCTCCGGCCATCTGGATTTGCCTGGCCCGCATCCAGTTTCTGTTTCCGCTGAGCGTATTTATCTCCCCATTGTGGGCAACATAGCGAAACGGCTGGGCAAGCTGCCAGTTCGGGAAGGTGTTGGTGCTGTATCGCTGATGCACTATGGCCAATGCGGACTTCAAGGTTTGATCGGCGAAGTCGGGGTAGTATGCGAACAACTGATGGGCCATGAACATGCCCTTGTAGCAAATCGTCCTGCAGGACAGCGACGCCACATAAAAATCATCACCGTCATCGGCGAGTTTTTCCCTGACAAGTCTTTCGGCGCGTTTGCGGGCGAGGTACAGGCGCCTTTCAAGCTCGGCGCCTTCGCGACCTGCGCCGTCAACGAAAACCTGCTTGATTAAAGGCTCAGCCGCCAATGCTATTTGGCCGAGACAATCGGGCATGGTCGGAACGTTTCGCCAGCCGAGCACTGTCATTCCACAGTGACTTATTGCAGCTTCGAGTATGTCTTCGCAAATCTTTCCCAATTGAAGATTCTTTGGGCAAAATACCATTCCGACGCCGTACCGCGATGCGCCGGGCAGTTCGAAACCAAGGGCGGCACATTCGCGAGTGAAAAACTCATCCGGGATCTGGAACAGGATACCGGCGCCGTCACCAGTTATCTCGTCAGCGGCGGCGGCCCCTCTATGCCGGAGATTCGTGAGTATTTCCCTGCCGTACTCAATTATTGAGTGGTCCCGGTCGCCGTTGATATTCACGACCGCACCGATCCCGCAGGCGTCGTGCTCACGCCGAGTCTCGTACAAGCCCTGATTTTTCAGTTTCTCCGGCATAGTTATCCGTTTTTTTGCCTGTTGAGCATCAATTCGTTCCGGCCATATCCATATAGTCCTTACTCAGAATACCCTTTCCAAAGGATATACGCCAACAGTCTTGGCAAGGATTAGCAGATTTCACTAATAGACTATATAAGGTATTGTTGTTTTGTTAGTAGTATTTCTAATATATCTTGATGTATAGAGACTTGCCCGCCCCTCAAGCCGGAATTTTTCGAAACCGGTTGAAGACGAGCAAGTCCTACACAGAAAATCTCAGCGACTAATGTGACGTCGAGAGAAACAAATACCCACGATTATGAATCGTAGTACATATGGAACTCATAAGGATGGGGACGAAGGGCCATTTCATCGAGCTCTTCTTCGCGCTTCCACTTGATCCACATCTGGACGAGGTCGTCGGTGAATACTCCGCCTGCGGTAAGGAATTCGTAGTCCTGTTCGAGCGCATTTATGGCTTCGGCCAGATTGCCGGGCGTATGCCGATACTTGGCCAATTCCTCGGCCTTCAATTCATAGATGTCGGTGTCAAGGGGCTCACCCGGACTGGTTTTCTTTTCAATACCGTCGAGGGCGGCCATGAGCATTGCAGTCCATGCGAGGTATCCGTTGGCTGTCGGGTCGGGACAGCGGAATTCGAGTCGTTTGGCCTTCGGGTTGTCCGAATACATCGGGATACGCACAGCGGCTGAACGGTTACGCGCACTCATAACGAGATTCACCGGCGCTTCAAAGCCCGGGACGAGCCGGCGATAGGAATTTGTCGTCGGGGCGCCGAAGGCAAGGATTGCGGGGGTATGTTCGAGAATACCACCGATCGCGTAAAGGGCCAGGTCACTAAGACCTGCGTACTTGTCGCCGGCCATCAACGTCTTTCCGCCCTTCCAGAGCGACAGATGGGAGTGCATCCCGCTGCCGTTGTCTTCGAATACGGGCTTCGGCATAAATGTCGCTGTCTTTCCGTTGCGTCTTGCGACATTTTTGATTATGTATTTGAACCACATGAACTGGTCGGCCATTTTGAGCAGGTCCTCGAACTTCATGTCGATTTCGGACTGTCCGGCGGTTGCCACTTCGTGGTGGTGCGCCTCGACGACTATTCCGACTTTCTGCATCTCTGCAGCCATTTCTCCGCGGAGATCGTGGTACGTGTCCGTCGGGCTTACCGGGAAGTATCCACCCTTGAAACTCGGTTTGCATCCGAGGTTCGGCTCTTCGAAACGGGCCGTGTTCCATGCGCCTTCGACCGAGTCAATTCGATACATGCCCGTATGCTGATTTTGCTCGTATCGAACTTCGTCGAAGATGAAGAACTCCGGCTCGGGACCAACGAAGCAAGTATCGGCTATTCCCGTGCTCTTCATGTATTCAACGCCTTTGCGAGCGACGTGACGCGGGTCCCTCGAGTAGTCTTCCCTGGTAATCGGATCGACGATGTTGGCCAAGACGCTGAGGGTCGGCTCGGCAAAAAATGGATCCATAACAGCGGTGTCGGGATCGGGAACGGCGAGCATATCCGACATGTGTATCCCCTGCCAGCCCCTTATCGACGAGCCGTCGAAACCCACGCCGTCCTTGAAGGTCTCTTCGTCCCAGGTATCAGTCGGGTAAGAGCAATGCTGCCAAGTGCCGAGGAGGTCGGTGAACTTCAGGTCAATCATCTTGGCCTTGTTCTTCTTTGCGAATTCGAAGAAGTCTTTTGGTGTCATGATTCACTTCCTTTAATAATTCTCTATCAAGATTTTCTGTGCCCAAATGGCCGCCCATGGCTCAAGGCATATCAGTTATACTATATTGCAATCGCTGTGCCAATGCTTCAGATTATTCCTGTTTTATTCTGCAACTACTTTCTATACAGGCACTTACAAATCCAACTGGCTCGGATGTCCGCTTAGAATTTGGTACATTTATGTAGCTTTACGGTGGCGAAATACATTTATGTATCATTGTCTATTACATTTACATCCTCAGCGAGGATCTGCGTATCGGCTATATGTCTATATCGATGCGTCGTTTGGACCCTGCCTTGTCAGCCTATAGCTTCACTTCCGCGCTGTCCAGTGCGAATCCTGATACAATCGGGCAGATCGAGGACAAGGATTTTGCCGTCTCCAATAGTTCCTGTTCTGGCACCGCTGCAGATCGCCTCGATTGTTCTCTCGACGAAATTTTCATTTACGGCTATCTCGAGCCTTACCTTTTCAAGTAAGTTGACGGACTTCACTTGTCCTCGATACTGTTCATCGTATCCGGCCTGCTGTCCACAGCCCTTAACTCGGCTGACAGTCATCTTGTGGACTTCGGCTGCAAAAAGCGATTCTTTCACTGCGTTGAGTCTCTCCGGCTGAATAATTGCGACTATCATCTTCATTTCTTCATCAGTTCCTTTCGTCGATTTCTCAAAGCGTCTCCCGGAGCCTCAACATAACTTTACGGACCAATTGCTACAAGGCCTCTTCAGGATTCGCCTCGATCATATGCGCCGTAAGATCAGCACCTCTTTTCTCATCGTGTGGAGAGAGGCGAATTCCGACAGTAAACTTCAGAAGCCCATAGACAAAAGTGCTTGCGAACAGTGCTATGGCTGCTACTATGATCGTTACGATCAACTGCGAGAAGAATGATACGCCGCCTCGACCGCCAAGAGCCTCCGAGCCAAAGATGCCTGTGGCTATACCACCCCAGGCCCCACACACGCCATGCAGAGGCCAGACGCCAAGCACATCGTCAATTTTCCACTTCTCGGTTTCTATAACAAACAAGAAGACGAATGTGGCCCCGGCAACGGCGCCGACCACGAAGGCGGTCACGGGATGGTAGAGATCGGAACCAGCACAGACGGCAACGAGACCGGCCAAGGCCCCGTTGTGGACAAAGCCGGCGTCGTTCTTCGAAGCTAACAACGCCGCTATCGTACCCCCAACCATCGCCATCAGTGAGTTCATTGCGACCAGTCCGGAAACATCTTTTAGAGCCCCCGCGCTCATCACGTTAAAACCAAACCAGCCCACAATTAACATCCAGCTTCCAAGTGCAAGAAATGGGATGCTGCTGACCTTTATCGCGTTCTCCTCGTATCTCTTCAGCCTTGCACCGAGTAGAATAATTGCGGGCAAGGCCAGCCAACCGCCTGTAGCGTGCACAACCACTGATCCTGCAAAGTCGTGAAACGGCGCACCAAATACACTGGCGAGCCAACCATCGGCACCGCTCATCGTCGCATTGAACCGCCCCCATGTGAGTCCTTCAATCAGAGGATAGACCAGCCCGACAAAAACTCCTCCTGCAAGCGCATTTGGCCAGAACTTCGCTCGTTCTGCTACGCCTCCTGATATTATTGCAGGTATACAGGCGGCAAAGCCAAGAAGCAGAAAAAACTTGACGTATTGAAATCCATTATCGACAGTAAACTGGTTGACAGGCGCCAGGAATGAGACGCCACGCGCAATAGGGTAACCGATCAGGAAATATACGAGCGAGGAGAATGCCCATTCGCAAATAATCTTGTTCAAGGCATTGACTTGGTTCTTCCTTCGCACCGAGCCTACCTCGAGAAAGGCAAACCCACCGTGCATCGCGAGGATCATTACCGCACCTATTAGAACGAAGAAGGCATCCGAAGATTTCACCAGATCATTAATACCTATTGCGTCTTCGGCTTTGGCTACTCCCGAACAGATGGACATCGCTATTATTAAACTCAAACAGACTCCCCAGCAACGTAAAGGCAGGATCTTTCCGTTTCCCTTCATTTTCCGCACCCATGAAACACGTTAATTACTTCTTGGCAAAGACAATGTACAAGACAGTACAAAAGCAATAACTGTGCCAGAAACGCATAAATGCATTGCTGCAGCCTTAAGTGCTTCCTTTGGCTGCACTTATAGGCTAAGAAGGGAATACGACCAATGCGCAAGAATGGCCACATTTTTGTAGCCTTTCGCAGCAAGACTACAATTTTGTCCCTTTGGCACATGCTGATAGAAAGCTTACTCTGACTCGCAAGCCAACGCCTGCTTCATGTGCCTCTGTATCAGATTCATGCAGAAAATGATGACCCGAAGTCGTTTTTTTTGTTCTCAGCCGATGGATTCCTTCCCTCTCTGCCCCGTTCGGATCCGGATGCATTCGGGCAGGTCCACGACGAATATTTTGCCGTCTCCAATAGTTCCTGTTCTGGC
>JAFGCD010000136.1 GCA_016932835.1 Sedimentisphaerales bacterium | reverse complement strand
TTTGCATGCTGAAAATCGGCATGCAGGCCGAAGCCGGAAAGTTATTGGGACAGGTTCTTAGAACCATTTCGGTGAGCCGTTGCGGCTGAGCCGGTTCAGGAGCCTTTGTTGAGCATCTTCTTGCCTCGCAGGATATGGTGATAGTGCTGGGCGAAGCGGTGGGCTTCGTCGCGGACGTATTGCAGCAGTTTACGGGCCGGCGAATGGGTGGGCAGATTCAATGGTTTTGTGCCGGGGCTGATGTAAATCAATTCCTGCTTCTTGGCAATCGAAGCAATCTTGGTATTTCCGCTTGCTTCCTTCCCGGTGTCTTGCGGTTTGTCCACATTGGCTGCGATCATCTCGTCCAGTGCGTTCTGAGCGGCCCTTAGATGCCCCAGCCCGCCGTCAATAAGTATCAAATCGGGCCAGAGTTCCCTGCCTTGCATGGCATACTTGTATCTGCGCCTGACTACCTCGGCAATCATCGCATAATCATCGATGCCTTTTACGGTCTTTATCTTGAAACGTCGATAGCCGCTCTTGAAGGGCCTGCCGTCGATGAATTTGACAAGCGAGCCGACGGCCTCGGCGCCGGCGATATTGGCCACGTCGATACCTTCGATGATTCGGACCGATTCCGGTGTTTGGAGTATCTTGCGCAGTTGCACGAGGGCCTCAGTCGGATCGGCGGCGAAGACTTCAGGCTGGACGTCCTGGTCGGGGCTGCCTCGGCGATCCAGACGCTCTATCAGGCGAATACGGTCGCGAAAAACACTCGCCCTCTCATAGTCGAGGACCCGGGCGGCCTCATCCATCTGTTTTTTTAGCCGTCGCAACACCACAGAACGCTTGGAGCGGAGAAATCGGACCAGATCGCCTATTACTGTCTTCCTATACCTTGCCTTATCGATTTTGCCTGCGCAGGGGGCGGAGCACTGCTTGATACTGTAAAGGATACAGGGACGAAAGAATCTGCGATTGGGGTCGTTTTCGGTAATGTCGAGCTTGCACGTGCGGAACCTGAATATCTTCTGGAGCACGACCATGACCTCTCTGAGATCTTTGGCGCCCGTGAACGGGCCGAAGAGCCTGCTGCCCCGAGAACGAGGCTTGCGCGTGATATAGACCCCGGGAAAATCGTCGCCCGTGGTAATTTCCAGATAGGGAAATGTCTTATCGTCGATCAGGTTGGTATTATACGGCGGACGGATATCCTTTATTAGCCTTGCCTCCTGGAGCATCGCATCGACTTCGGAATCTGTCTCCAGGAAGTCGAGCGATTCGACTTTCGCGATCATTTCGGCGATTTTGGGGCCCCTGGAGGCAATCAGGTCGGCGCCCTGCTGGAAATAGCTTGCCGCGCGCGAGCGGAGGTTCCTTGCCTTGCCTATATACAGAACCTTGTCGTCTCCGGTCTTCATGAAGTACAGGCCCGGACCGGTCGGAAAGTCCTTTATCCGGGTTCGGATAGCTTCAAGTCTGTTCTTATCTCTGGCGGTGGCCATAAGTTATTGTCTTCCATGCAGGACCCGCTGAGTTTCTGCGAGTCGCGACTGCCTGCGATTGTGTTCGCTGCAAGGATATATCTTAGCCGTACTTCGGCCGGAGCAGAAGTGTTTTGTTGGCCCTGTGGCAGCCAAACACGAACAATATAATTGCCGGGAGGGCAAAGTCCGATACAATTTGCATTCTTCGTTGAAAGCACAGGCACATAAGAGGTTCGGCATGCACTCGAAAATCGAATTGAAGGCCAACCAGCGAATACTCTTCATTGGTGACAGCATAACCGATGCCGGCAGGCGCGATCCCCCCTATCAGCCTTTGGGTAATGGATATGTGCACTTCGTGGGCAATATGCTTGTTGCAAAACACCCTCATTTGAATCTTGAGATTATCAACACAGGTCTCAGCGGGGATACTACGAGGGGACTGAAAGAAAGATGGCAAAGAGACTGCATCGAGCGAAGGCCGGATGTTCTGAGTGTTCTTATCGGAATAAACGACCTCTGGACACAACATGCCGATGCAGACTATCTTCCCTTTGCGGTTTATCCCGATGAATATGAATTAACATACAGACTGTTACTTTCTGACGTCAGGCGAGAGTGCAATTGTGTGATTGTGTTGATGGAGCCCTTCATGTTTTGCAGTGATGCGCGAAACCCAATGCGCAAAGACCTGAACAACTACATCGAGGTTGTGCACAGGCTGGCTCGAGAGTATGACGCGGTTCCGGTCGAACTGCAAAATCGCATCGATGAAGAGATGAGGGATGTCCCGGCCCGCCAATGGTCGAGTGATTCGGTGCATCCTTACACCTGGGCGCAGGCATGGATCGCGCAGAGATGGCTTGAGTCAACAGGGCTGTAGAGAATCTTTTTGCTTCGAGAAACTTTTTTCTACTCGTAGATTCAGTAACCATAAGGACTAAGAACAAGACGCAAAAATTTGCCCGGAAAAATTCAGAATTTGGCCTTTACAGTTTATCGAATTGGGCTTAATCTACCGATACTGAGTTTACGGGTATTTACACTACATCTGGCGTAGCTCCCGGCTATTTTTCCTGTATTTTGTGGTCCTGTTGTCTGCACGGAGGCGCATATAATGTCTTATAAATTCGACCCTGAGAACCCATTCAAGCGAGCGGAATCCGCACCAGTTGAAAGCGCAAAAGCCTGCGATAGCAGCGGTGGCTTGAAGATAGAACGCTTCTTCTCAACGGAGGCAGTTCACCCGTTTGACCAGATCGAGTGGGAAAAACGCTCGGCGAAGATCACCGGGGATAACGGGCAGGTCGTTTTCGAGCAGGACGGGATAGAAGTTCCGACCGCGTGGAGTCAACTGGCCACGAAGGTCGTTGCGAGCAAGTACTTCTATGGAGATACCGAGACAGGCGAAAGGGAACACTCGCTAAAGCAGCTCGTTCACCGTGTGGCCAAGACAATCGCCGATAAAGGCAGGGCGGACGGCTACTTTGCCGGCGATGCCGATGCCGAGATCTTCTACAATGAGTTGGCGTGGCTCTGCGTCAACCAGTATGGCTCGTTCAATTCACCCGTATGGTTCAACGTTGGGCTTTACGACGTTTACGGTATAAAGGGCAGCAAGCACAACTACCATTGGGACCCACAGCAGCAGGCCGCAGTGCCTTGCCGGGGCAGTTACGAGTATCCCCAGGCCTCGGCGTGTTTCATCCAGTCGGTTAAGGACTCCATGACCGACATAATGAGGCTCGCGACCAGTGAGGCGATGCTTTTTAAGCACGGCTCAGGGACCGGGACCGACCTTTCTACTTTGCGGAGCAGCAGGGAGAAACTCTCCGGCGGCGGCAAGCCCTCCGGCCCTTTGAGCTTCATGAGGGTATATGACCAGGTCGCCGCGGTGATTAAGTCGGGCGGTAAGACAAGACGCGCTGCCAAAATGCAGTCCCTGAAGATAGACCACCCCGATATCAAGGAATTCATTACCTGCAAGACCGAAGAGGAGAAAAAGGCCTGGGCGCTTATCGAAGCCGGATACTCCGGCGAATACAATAACGAGGCCTATGGCAGCGTGATGTTTCAGAATTCGAATCTTTCGGTGCGGGTAACCGATGAATTCATGCAGTCGGTCGAAAAGGATGATAAGTGGACCACCCACGCGGTTACGACCGGCGAAAAAATGGATGAGTATTCGGCCCGAGAGTTGATGGATCTGATCGCCGAGGGCACGAGAATCTGCGGCGATCCGGGGTTGCAGTACCACAGCACAATCAATCGCTGGCACACCTGCCCGAATTCCGGCCCGATAAATGCCTCGAATCCGTGCAGCGAATACATGTTTATCGATGATTCGGCATGCAATCTGGCTTCTCTTAACCTCGTTAAATTCCGCAGGGAAGACGGCACTTTCGATGTCGAGGCCTTCAAGAAGGCTATTCGGATATTCATTATTGCTCAGGAGATACTGGTTGATGGCGGCAGCTATCCGGATGAGGCAATCACGACCAACAGCCATTTGTATCGTCCGCTGGGTCTGGGATACGCTAATCTTGGCTCTTTGATTATGAGTCTGGCGCTTCCCTATGACTCAGCCCAGGCCCGTTCAATCGCCGGGGCCGTAAGCGCATTGCTTACCGGCACTGCCTATGCGGTAAGCGCTGAGATGGCGTCGGTCAAGGGGGTTTTCGACGAATTCGCCAAGAATAGCGATTCGATGCTGAAGGTCATTAACATGCATCGCCAGCACGCCTACGATATCCCCGAATCTCACTGCCCGGACTATCTTCGCAATGCGGCGAAGGATGCCTGGGATACCGCCTTTGACGCAGGGTCCAAAACAGGCTTCCGCAATGCGCAGGCGACCGTGCTTGCGCCGACCGGGACTATCGGTTTTATGATGGATTGCGATACGACGGGTGTCGAGCCGGATATTGCACTGGTTAAGTACAAATTGCTGGCCGGTGGGGGGATGCTCAAACTCGTCAACCAGACCGTTCCGATGGCTCTCGAGCGGTTGGGATACAGTGCCGAGGATATCAAGTCGATCTGCGATTACATTGACGAAAACGAGACCATCGAGGGCGCCGAGAAGCTGAATCAGGACCACATAGGTGTTTTTGACTGTGCCTTCAAGCCTCGCAACGGCAAGAGATTCATTCACTATATGGCCCATCTGAAGATGATGGCCGCGGTTCAGCCGTTCATATCCGGCGCAATCAGCAAGACGATCAATATGCCCAAGGAAAGCACCGCTGAGGAGATCAGCGCCGCATATATGGAAGGCTGGAAGATGGGGCTCAAGGCCGTGGCGATATACCGGGACGGCTCGAAAAAGCTCCAGCCTGTCTCGACTGATAAGCATAAGGACGCCAAAGCCAAGGCCGCTGAGGCCTCAGCCGCGGTGCCGGCCAGGCCGTTCCGAAAAAGGCTGCCTGATACGCGAAACAGCATAACACACAAATTCTCGGTCGCCGGGCATGAGGGGTATCTGACGGTCGGACTGTATGACGACGGCCAGCCGGGAGAACTGTTTATTACCATGGCCAAGGAGGGCAGCACCGTCGGCGGGCTGATGGATGTCATCGGAACCTGCACCTCGATGTCGCTGCAGTACGGCGTGCCGCTGATTACGCTGGTCGATAAGTTCCGCCATGCGAGGTTCGAGCCTTCGGGCATGACCTCGAATCGCGATATGCCCTTCGCCAAGAGCCTGATAGACTACATCTTCTGCTGGCTCGGCTGCCAGTTCATCCCAGGCTACGCCGAGAAGAACCTGGTGAACAGGAACCCTGCTCCGAATCCCTCGGAAAATAAGAACACCACTACCGCCAGGCAATTGGTCGAGAAGACCAAGGACCTGGCCAAGAAGATTGCCGAGGTCAAAGCCGGTGTCAAGAGCAAGGCCAAATCGCTGGTGACCGGTGAAGCACAGTCCTCGGCTGAGAGAAAGCCTTTGAAGAATGCCCAACCGTCTGCTGCCGATAGGCCTGTCGGCCCGGCCGGACGCATCAAGGCGCTCGTGAAAGCGACAATAGGCGAGCCTGAGGGGCAGTTGCAGTCCGAAACCGCGGTTATGACTCAATTCAACTCGCAATTCGAGCACTTCATGGACGATGCGCCCGCCTGCGACATCTGCGGCTCCATCACAGTCCGCAACGGAACTTGCTACAAGTGCTTCAACTGCGGAAACTCGATGGGCTGCTCATAACCGGCGATACACGTCAATTGACAGTCGGAGCTTGGCGGCAACAACGTAACAAGGCGGGAAACCGGCCTGTTTTTGGATCTCGGTGCGTTTTCTGGTTGTTGTTAACACCGCTGTTGGGGGTGTTTGGGGGGTGGATTGAAAAAAATCTTTGGATTTGGGGTGGAAAAATAGTTTGACAGGAGGGGCAGATTCGCTAAAATACAAAGTTTTCTATTGTAAATGGGAGCTTTTCTATGAAGAGCTTTATGGCAAAAAAGCATGAAGTTGAGCCGAAGTGGCTGCTCGTGGATGCCGACGGGGCGATCCTGGGCCGCCTGGCGGCGAAAATAGCGCCTATACTAATGGGCAAGACCAAGCCGATGTACACGCCGCACGTGGATGTGGGCGATTATGTCGTTGTAGTCAACGCCGAGAGGGTAAAACTCAGCGGCAAAAAGGCGGAGACAAAGGAATACGACCACTATACGCACCATCCCGGCGGGCACAAGTACGTCAGTTTTGCCGATATGATGGCCAAAGCGCCGGAACGCGTGGTCGAGATGGCCGTTCGACGGATGCTGCCGAAGAACAAGCTCGGCAGGCAAATGCTCAAGAAAATGAAGGTCTATCGCGGCGCAGAGCACGAGAACCAGGCGCAGCAGCCTGAGAGAATCGAACTTTTTTAGCAATGGACCGGTCTTGCAGCGGTGAAGCTGAGCCGGGACCAGGAAAGAAATCGGAATTATGGTAGAGACCAAGACAGATACTCCGGAAGGCGGGCTCGGCATTAAGCTGGGGGCGGCAAAGCCGACAGCGGCGTCCGCGGCGGCGCAATCGCCCAAGAAGGGCCCGGATAAGGGCGGCTTCTACTGGGGCACGGGCCGAAGGAAAAGTGCCGTCGCTCGAGTGCGAATCAAGCCCGGAAGCGGAAAGATCCTTATCAACAAGAGAGAAATGACCGACTACTTCAAGCGCCAGCAGGACCAGAATACCGTCGTCGCAGCGCTGAAGGCTATCGATGCCGAGAAGTCGTTTGACATTTTCGTCAATGTTCAGGGCGGCGGAACGACCGGGCAGGCCGGGGCATCGCTTCTCGGGATCGCCAGGGCCTTGAAGAAATACGACGACAGCCTCGTTCATACACTAAGAGACGGCGGACACCTTACACGCGACCCGCGAATGGTCGAGCGCAAGAAGCCCGGCCAAAGAGGCGCGAGGCGGAAGTTCCAGTTCTCGAAGCGTTAATTTGCATATCTGTTTTCTGATTATTACAATAGCCGCTAAGAGACAATCTTAGCGGCTGTTTTTGTTAGGGGCTTATGATATGGTGCGAGTTGCGATAATCGGGGCCAGCGGATATACCGGGGCCGAGGCGATCAAGATTATTCTGGGACACAGTGAGGCGGAACTTACGTACCTGACGGCGCTGCCGGAGGAATGCGGGCCGGTTGAGACGGTATTTCCCCAGTTCAAGGGTCGCTGCGGCATGGAGATCGAGCCGCTGGATATGGAAGAAATCGGCGGCGTCGCCGATGTTGTGCTCTGCTGCCTGCCGCACAAGGTCTCGATGGGATTTGTGCCGAAACTGCTGGGCGCGGGCTTGAAGGTCATCGACTTCAGCGCCGATTACCGGCTCAGGGACCCGCAGGTCTATGAAACTTTCTACCAGGAACATACGGACAAGGCCAATCTGGCCAACGCGGTGTACGGTCTGCCGGAGTTGTTCCGCGACGAGATTGCCGGAGCCGATTTGATTGCCAATCCGGGTTGCTTTCCGACCGGGGCGGTGCTGGCGATTGCGCCGCTGCTAAAGGAAGGGCTTATAGAGCCCGATTCGATTATTGTAAACGCGCTGACCGGCTCATCCGGGGCGGGCAAGAATCCGTCCGTGAAGTTTCATTTCCCCAATATGAACGAGAACGTATTCCCGTACGGTATCGGCGTTCATCGGCACATGCCGGAAATCGAGCAGGTCGCGAGCGACGTTGCCGGCTGCAACGTGAAAGTGCTCTTCCAGCCGCACGCAGGCCCGTTCGACAGGGGGATCCTCTCGACGGTCTATTGCCGGCCCAGCAGGGAAATCGGCAACGAAAAGTTGTTGAAATTGTACGACGATTTTTACCGCCGCGAGCAGTTTGTTCGCGTGCGGACCGATGCGCCCGGCGTCAAGGATGTCGTCGGGACGAATTACTGCCACGTATTCGCCGCCGCGGTCAAAGGCAGAATCGTTGCCTTCTCGGCGATTGACAATATCAACAAGGGCGCATCGGGCCAGGCGATCCAGAATATGAACATCCTCTTCGGCCTCGATGAAACTGAGGGTTTGAAATAATTGCCACAGAGAAAACAAGGATTGCTTTAGCCACAGAGGACACAGAGAGCACAGAGAAAAACTGATAGGCAGAGGTCAAATAGGCAATGGCGAGCAAAGAAGGCCCTGATACTCTTGATAGTGTCACTCATACGATAATGAAGTGGTATGAGCAAACACATACCACGATGACTATAGCGATAAAGCCGGGCAGTCCTTTGGATGTTGAGCTTATGGGTATTTTGTTGGCGGCAAGAGCGCAAACATTAGGAGCCTTAGGAACATTGGCGAATGGGCATATACTGTCGGCGCATGCGCTCTTGCGAATTCTCCTTGAAACTCATGTTCTCTCGCTATGGGTTCTGGTAGGACGATCACGCAAGAACAAAGGGGAGGCTGATGAGGATTGGCAGACAGGCAAAAGATATCTGGATATGACTGTGGAGAACGACACCCCCGTCTTACAGCAAAAAAGAATTTACAGAAAGAACGTTGCTTGATCA
>JAFGCD010000135.1 GCA_016932835.1 Sedimentisphaerales bacterium | reverse complement strand
TCTCCTTACTGCGTTCAATTCCAAAATCTCTGCCCCGGCTATTTGTAATAACGCCCCAACTCTTCGACTATCGCGGTCTTCAATTCGAGCGGATCTATCAAACCATACCTGCGGTAAATAATCTTGCCTCCCGGCTTGATTAGAAGAGTATAAGGCATGCCGCCCAGCGATTCCTCATCCACCGATTCCATCAGAAGGTATTTGTCGTCCGAGTCGAAGATATAATTCCTGCACGAAGCCTGCTTCTTCCTGAGAAATTCCAGGGCTTTGTCCTTTTTCTCCGCCGAATCCCCGCTGATAGTTATCAGCTCGAAATCGCGCCCGCGGTACATCCGGTTAATCTCGATAAATTCGTCGAATTCCACGACGCACGCCCCGCACCACGTCGCCCATACATTGACGAGCCGCAGCTTCTCCGAATCGTTCTTGACGAGCCGCCTGATGCCCCCGGCGTCGATAGTCTCCAGGCTAACGTCCTCCTTCGCCCACTGCTCGAAGGCCTTCTTAACGTACTCGCGCTTGTTCGCCCATTTGATTGAGCACCCGATAGTCCGTGTCTTTTTCACGGCGACTTCTCTGCCGCCCAGCAGCGCATCGATCGCATCCCGGCTGTCGCGAACCTTCACTCGCTCCGGCTTCTCCGAATCGTCGATTCGCCCGACAAACCGCAGCTTGCGCGCCTTATCGAATACAAATACGTGAGGCGTCGTTACCGGCCCGTATTTGCGGGAGACCGCCTGCGTTTCGCCGTCGTATAGATAGGGAAACTTGAATCCCATCCGCCCGGCGCGAATCTTCATCTCTTCGAGAGAGTCGCTCATGTCCGAATAACCCAATTCGTCGAGCCTCACGGCGTTGGGGTCGTTGCTCGATATCGCAACCAGCCTCACGCCCTTGCTCCTGTAATCCGAATCCAACTGCTTTATCCGCCCTTCGTAGGCCTGGGCCGTTGGGCAGTGATTGCACGTGAAAACGACTACGAGAACCTCAGCCTTGGCATAATCCGCTAATTTGTGATACTTCCCGTCAACGCCCGGAAGATTGAAATCCGGCGCGCTTTGCCCTATCTCCAGCGGCTTGGGCATATCCTCAGGCGCTCCTGCCCCCGAACCGGCCAAAAAAAGCACCAATATCGCCGCCGTCAAGATATACCTGCCCCGGTTACCCATTCTTGGCCTCCTGTCGATTTAATATGCGATTCTAACGATTCACCGCCGGTATCATACAGCTTTTAGCCCGCCGTTTCAACACCTCTTCTTAAGCCATTGAATTGAAGGCTTTTGCCCCCCGGCTTATTGTTTCTTATACTTTGTGCGGTTCATAGAAATGGGGAAAGACCGTCAGCAACTGCGTATCAATTCTCTGCGCGAAAAATAGTGAGGCAATGGAACAATATGAGCCGATCTCAGACAAGAGCCCAGATAAAAGGGCTTAAACAGCAGTTAAGAACCGCCAACAGGGTAACCGACGCCCGACTTTTGAGGCTCGCCCTTGTGATGGTTCTCCTGGCTGTCATCGCGGCACTGCTCTATGGCCGAATAGCATTTTGAAAAAACTCCCTCGCCGCCGATACTAAAACCAACGCCGGCTATTCACAACTCGAAGGCGCATTACCTAATTGCCAAGGTGTTCTTGCGCCCAGATTGCTATTGCCGCTCCGATCAGCAATGTCGCTCCGAAGATAAGCTGGGGGATATTGAGAGTCTCTGCGAAGACTGTGCGCGAAATCGCCAGCACTGCGAAGGGCTGCGCCAGTATGACCAGCGCCGGTATAGTCGCGCCGATTCGTCGCATGGCGGCGTAGTAAAAAACGTGCGCCAGCGCTATGCACAGCACCGCTGAGACCCCGACTGCCGCCCACTGTGCAGCGCCCAGTTCCGCGCATTGTCCGAAATCGCCAAACACGGCAGCGAAAATCCCGAGCCCTATTACCGTGTAGATGCAGATTACCGAAAAACCGTGTCTCGAATCGATATCCCGGAACGCGATTCGCGCAGTAACCGTATAAATCCCCCACATCAACGCGCAGACCAAGGCGATAACTACTCCCGTAATTGTCCCATGGGCGGCGAAATCACTCTTGAAGTACAGTATCCCCGCCACGCCCGTTATACAGAGCAGCAGTCCGATCCAGAAACGTCGGCTTCGGATGAGCGCGCGTTCCTCCGGGAACATAACGACAGACAACGCCGCTATCCAGATGATGTTTGTCTTGGTCAGAAGTGTCATAAACGCCGGGTTGATGTAGTAAAAAGCCGCGGCCCAGAGGCTCTGCATGATGATGTTTGTCGCCGCCGGCAGCAGCGCCCGCCGCCACGTCCTCTTGTCGAATCGCCCGGCGTGAATCGAATACAAAAGAAACGGAAGCCAGAACAGGCACGCTGCCGAATACCGCAGAACGTTCTGGGTCCACGCGTCCAGATATGCCGCGAGGTACTTGATGAAAATCGGCCCCAGCGACCACAGACACAGCGCCCCCACGCACGCCGTCGTAGCGGTGAGATCGAACCTTCGGCTGTTTCGATGTTCGTTCACGATCGCCCTTTCCCCGCGAAGAGAACATCACTGGTCGAAAAGCCGCACGCCGGCCCCCTCATCCCAGCATCTCCGCAATTACCCGCGTAACCTCATCGCCGGTATTCTTCAGCCCTAAAGGCCTGGTCAGCTCGGCCAACTCGCCGCTGAACTGAGCTAATTTGCTCTTGTCTCTCAAAAATCCCTCGATACTCTCGACGATAGGATCTATCGAGGTGAAGTAAGGCATGAATTCGGGAACCAATTCCCTCCCGGCCACAATATTGACAAGGCACAGGTACTTCGTGTTTATCAGCCATCGCCCCACGAGGTGCCACAGTATCCTGCTCGACTGGTACATCACCACCATCGGGCATCCCATCGCTGCTACCTCCAGCGTCGCGCTGCCGCTGGCAACCACCGCAAAATCGGCCTCCCCGGCTGTCCTGCATACCGAGTTGATTTCGTAATCGCATTCGAACCCGGGAATTTGCCTGTCTTCGAGCATCTTGTGCCGTTCAGCGTCCACCGCTACGGTCACAAAACTTGCCCCGCCGTATCGGCCCTTGATGCGAAGCGCGATTTTCTGCATCGGCTCCCACAGCGAATTCAGCTCCGCATCGCGCGATCCCGGCATAAGAGCCACGCGCACATTCTCGGCATCGAATTTCGAGTAGTCTTTCGCCCTGCCCCATTCAACCTCGATCGCGGCCAGCATCGGATTACCCACGAACACCGTATCCACGCCCCTGTCGTTGAACCAGTCTTCCTCGAAAGGCAGCAGGCAGCAGAGCTTATCGCAGGATTTCCGCATCTTGCCGATTCGCCACGACGCCCACGCCCAGAGCTGCGGCGCAACGAAGAACACGGTTTTGATTCCGAGCTTTTTGGCGAATTTCGCGACGTGCCAGTTGAAGCCCGGCGAATCGCACACGACCGCAAGATCGACCTTATTATTTCTCAGGTAGTCCTTAACACGCCCTAACAGCCTGTAGTAGTAGCCCAACTGGCCGAATACATTGTACGTCATAGCGGCCTTGCCCGCCGTGATTTGCAGCAGTTCACAGCCCGCCTCGGCCATCTTCACCCCGCCGATACCCACCAGCTCGACATTGCCGTAATCCTCTTTTTGAAAAGCTCTTATGAGATTTGCGCAGTGATCGTCCCCGCTCGGCTCAGCAGCGCTGATAAAGACCCGATATTTCTTGTCCTTCTGAATCATGAGCCTATGTGTTAACAGGATTTTGCGGTTCCGGCAACGAGAAAGTCTCCGTCATTTTACACGATGTATAATCTCCTCGGTGCTTGTTGATGGTTGCTCTGCGGGCCGCCGGTGGTAAAATAAGGTTGTATTGGCGGTTTGCCGTAACCTATTTTCTGTCGCCGGGCAAATAGAGACCGGCGGCGCAAAGGGGGTCTTGCCATGAAGACATTCGATACATTTGAGGCGATAGTCGAGTTCGGAATTCTAAAGGAAGAGCAGGCCAACAAGTTCTACCTCGCCATGGCCGAGCGAGTCGCCGACCGCCAAATCGCAGCCCTCTTTGCAGCACTGGCCGAGGAAGAACTCGAACACAAGGCAAAGCTCGAACTCGAGCTTATGAAGATGGGAAGGACCGTGGATATTTCCGAAGGTGTTGCGGAGTTCAACGACTCGGATTATATCTATTCCGATTCGCCCGAATTAGACATGGACTACGCCGATGTCCTCCAACTGGCCATAGCCAAGGAAGACGCTGCTTTTCGAATTTACTTCGATATGGCGGCAATGGCCAAGAGCAAAGAAGCGCGAGAGATGCTCGTGGAAATGGCCCAGGAAGAGGTAAAGCACAAATTTCGATTCGAAATCGAGTTCGACAGGCTGACCGAGTCGAAGTAACCGCGCGCCGGTTACGACCGACAAAGACGACCACGCAGCAGCGCGCAGCTACGCCGCAAAACCGCCGCGATATTGGCGAACCCGCACGCCCCCGAACCTGCTCCCGACGGCACCAGCCCTTCGGCTAGGAGGTGACATGATAACCGAAATCGAGAACCTTGGGTTTCGCCAGCCGCCGGTAATCAGCCATGCTCATGTGTACGGCCTGCTTATGCGTACCGGCCTGAAACGTGATGTGATCGTCTCCTTCCAGAGCCTTGTCGATGATCGTGGGCAAATCGTACAGATTGCCGAAGGGCGGCTCGGCGCCGAGTTCGCAATCCTCGAAAACCTTCCCGATCTCGCTCTCGTCTGCCAGCTCCACCGAATCCGTACCCAACTGCTCCTTCAATTTTCGCAAATCGATCTTGCAGGGCGCCGGCAGGACGCACATCAGGTATTCGTCCCCGGCCCTGACAATCACCGGCTTGGCAACGTACCGCCCGGGCTCGTGCTCTGCCGAGGCCATCTGCTGAGCCGTAAACGCCGGTACATGCTCAGTTACCTCGTACTCTACGCCTGATTTGTCCAGGAAATCTGTGACTCGCATCTTAGTGCCTCCCGAAAATACTGCCGCCAAAGAACCTATCACGCTTGCTATATACTACCCGCCCGGACACGCCGCAATCAAGACCGAATTTTCCCCTTTTCCAGGCCGGTTTCACCGCAGGCCCTTTGCGCAGAGAGCCTCTATATGTTGTTTCGCAGAGCTGCGACGGTCTTGTGCTATTGCATCGGGCGGATTCTAAGGGCGACAACCGCGCTTCCGACCGGCTTGGTCAAGTTGATTCCCAGTCGGACAGGCTTTCTCGGAGCGCTTACATCCTCTTCGATAGTCTCGGCTTTTATCTCGAACTCCGCGCCCTTTACCTCGATATCGACACGCAGCGACCTGTCGGAATCGTAAATCATCAGCGATGAATCCGATATCTTCTTCCACTTATCCAGCGTGATAAGCGCAGTACCGAAACTGCAGGGCTGCGAGAAAGCAGCCTCGTCGCTCACCTCCAGCACTCCTCCCCCCGAACGCGAATACACGAAAGTCCGCTCCAGTTTCTTCAGTTCCGGCACATCGTACGCTGAGGAAATATCCAGCACAAACGTATCTGCCGCATCCGTAAAATCGGTTCGGACGATTCGCCCGCGGGCCCGGCTGCCGGTCCGCTGCAGCTTGCCGTTGACCACCGGCACCGCATGGCCGAACGAATTAAGAACGTTGCTTTCGTATCGCCGGCTGCTGAACGTCCGAGCCGTGTAAACCTCTCCGCCTGCATCGAGCAGCAACGCCCTGTCGCCGAGGACGACGACGAAAGAGCCGACGTCGTTATGGTTGTGATGCTCGGCGTTGTGCCCGCCCTTCAGTGCGACGGCAAACTGCGACTGTGAAGCGGCTCCCGGCCTGCACAGCAGTACGCCCGCCTTGTCGAACCATGACCGAATCGGCAAACCCGCCGGTCCGCTGCCGACCGGCTTCGCACGCGACGCCGAGTTTGCAAAGCTGTACATCATGCTGTCGTACAATGTGCCCCCCGGCCCTGCCGGGTCATTCTCCTCCCAGTCCTTCAGCCCAAGTCCGAACCGCCTGCTCACAAAATACATCAGCCTCGAGCCCGGCCTGGTCCTGACCGAGCAATCCGCAAACGCCGGATAAACCCCGTTGAGTATCTCGATCTTCGCTCCGAACCCCCCGGCCGCCCGTGAACGCTCATTGTCCAGAATATCGACCTTGCCCCCCGTGGCCTGGTGAATCGATTCGCTCAGTGCCGCGTAGTAACCGTAGCCGTAGTTCCAATACCCCAGGCCTTCCGAGCAGTAGCCGTCATCGGTGAATCCCTTGAGGAAATTCTTCGAGTACTGCTCAGCCGCAGCGATATATAATGCCCGCCTCTGCGCCGAATCGATCACCGCAAGCGCAGAACCCGTCACCCCCCCGAGACAGACCGCGTTCCAGTTGTTCGTCGTCGTCATCCACCAGTTCACTTCACGCCTGCCCGCTGCCATGTCCTCGTAGGGCTTGAAAATGCGACGCTCCAGGTTATCTCGAATCAATTGGCGCGCGGCCGCGTCAAGTTTTTCGCCCAAAAGGTAATCGGCCGTCGCCAGCGACCAGGCGAACATCGAAGAACCTAAATCGATATCGATTGCCTTGCCGTTGAAGTTGCTCAGGCCCCTGTCGTGCGCCGGCATTACCCACGTCCGCTCCGAGCAAATCGCCCGCACTATTTCTTCAAACGCAGGGATAAACCTGCCCTTGTTCTCCAGGCACTCGGCCAATGCCAGCGTTCGAACCCTCCCCCTCCGCTGGCCGCTGACCCGTTGCCACCGGGTTCGGTTTCCCGTCCGCGAAAAATCCAGATACAAATCGTCGCTCTGCTCCGGAATCGGCTCTTTCAGCAGCCGCTCGGCATCCGAGGCCACACCGCGAAACGAACGGTTCTTCGCCAGGGCATCCCATGCATCCCTGTCGCTGATAGGAACGCCGAAACCCCGTGCCTCTTTCGGCAGCATTGCCGCGATTTCTTCGATTCGAGATTTGTCAATCTCGCCGCCGGCAACAGCCGTCATAAAAACCAAAAATATCGTCAGCCCCCGCAACACCAGCTTCCCTGTCTGTCTCATAACAATCCTTTCGAATCGGCTCGCGCATAATCATCATACCCCTGCGATGCTACCAGAGACCGCATGTCGAAACAAGGCATCACTGATATGGAATTCTCGAACTTCTCTTACGGCTCCTCGGCGATGCGAATTTCAGCACGCCTCTGCGTTAATCAGTGATAGGCGTAGAATACGCCCAACCCAATCAGCGCAAGCGCCAGGACCACAAGGATTGCATTGCGAATCGGCCCGGGCGGGACTTTGCATATCAGCAGGGCAGGCAGCCCAACGACAACCACTACCGGGCAGTACAACACAATAAAAACCGCGTACAGCAGCTTGTTGGCGATCGATGTGTCCCTGTCGGAGAATATCTTGCGCCACATCGTGCAGTAAATATCGTAGCAGAATCTGATATTCACGTAACCGATATAAGGCGTCAGCGGATTGATTGCATCGTTCGACGCACATCTATCGCAGTAGTATTGAAGCGGGTGGCATGGCCTTAGACACTTGGCGCAGATTGGTCGCGCATCGTTCGGGATGGCCTCGTCGTCGAGCCGACTGATTTGAGAGTCTTCCGGCGGCGACGGATCATTTTTGCTCTTTTCCGGCATCTCACTGCTTTCCGCATATCTTTGATCGGGCTTTGAGCCTGCGCCTTCGATCCCGCATTATACAGGACGCCCCCCGACCTTGAAATAATCAAATTGCGTGCGGTTTAGCCCGAAATTCGGGCAGGAATACGCTTGGCGGCTCGCCGGACCAGGCCGGATTACGAGATTTCACCAAAATACTTACTGCTTTGGCCGTACCGGAATGAGAATCGCAAGACCGCCTGCTTCAGTCGCCGCACACATCGGGCGGACACGTCCCATTGGGATAACAACGGTCGAGGACAACGGCAGGGGACCAGTTCGTTTCGTTTTCGCAGGCGTCCCTGGCCTTGACGCGGAAGCTGTACCCCTGGTTCTCCCTGCCAAGGGGGACTTCATAGCAGCGTTCCGCCTGCCAACCGCTGCTCTTCGAGCTGTTCTCTACGCACTGGAAGAAATATTCGACATATCCGCTGTCGTCCTGGGCCTCCGTTGCCGTCATCTCCGCCCACCAGTCCATACTCGGAGATCCCCCATGGTTACATTCACAGGGCTTGTATTCCCAATATGACGGATACTCAGGCGGAATGTCCGGGAAATAAGGCGGCGTGCTGTCGTTGCAGGGCGTCGTTGCGCAGCGAATCTCAGACCACTCGTTAACCTCTCCGTTGACCCGGTTACGCGCCCTGACCTTGTAACAGTAGCTCGTTCGCATATCCAGCCCGGTGTCCGTATAGGTCCTGCTCGCGTTCCACGTCCGGTCGTGTCCGCCTCCCGATGTGCAGACGAACTCGTACTCCACCCCCTTGCCGTCCCCGGATATCGCTTCGCCGACTACCATCGCTACTGAATCGTGGCTCACCGCGTAGGGAGGAGTCTGCCAGGTCATCTGGCTCGGAGTTGGAGGCGGCGCCTTCGGCGTCGTTGCGCACCCTTGCGCAGAGTAGCCTGTCACAAGTCCGTTGCCCGTGTTGCGCGCCTTAACTTTGTAGCAATAAGTTACCATCTCGCTCAGGCCCGTGTCTGTGTAGTTCGGGTCCTGGCTCCAGTCCCTGTCATGTCCGCCTGTCGAAAAGCACTGGAAGTAGTATTCCACCGAAGTGCCGTCCGTTGATACGGCCGTTGTCGCCGTCATTGAAATCGAATCGTGTGCGTTCGCGTCCGGAGGCGACGCCCACGTCATCGGATTCGGATTTGGAGCCGAGGGAGTAACGGCGCAACTGGCCTCGGAATAATCCGTTTCCAGAAGGTTGCTTCTGTTGCGGGCCTTGACCCTGTAACAGTATTCCGTTCCGCCGGAAAGACCGGTGTCCGTGTACGAAGGGCTTGTGTCCCAGTCTCTGTCGTGCCCGCCCCCGGAGATGCATTGGAAATAGTATTCGACGCCGCTGCCGTCGCTCGAATTCGCGTCGCTTGCAGTCATTTCTATGGAATCTGCAGAGATGGCATTCGGCTCTGCCGACCACGTCATCGGGCTCGGTTCGGGCAGCGGAAAAGGCTGCCAGTTCGCGGCAAGTATTGCATAATCCGGCAAATCGACCACGCCGTTTCTATCCAGGTCCTCGCGAAGAAGAGGCATCCAGTAAGGCCACTTCTCCGCAAGCAGCATCAGATCGCGGTAATCCACAAGCCCATCGAGATTGATATCCGCAACATTGCCCAGAGTCGAAGGCGACATACTCGCCTCGGCTGTCCCGCCGTATCGCCCCTGGTTTATCCGTTTTCCATGAGGCCAGTACTCCCCGCGCCACTCCCAGACATAGTAGCCCGAGTCAATGCAGGGGCTTGTATTACTGTCATACACCCACATCTGCAGCCCGGGATCCCATCTGCCGTACTCGCTGAGCAAATGATAGTCGCCGTCCATCCAGAAGTCATCGTTGGCATCCTCGATTGTGCCGTTAGGGTCCCAATAACCCGCCTGGGCAAAGCAGGGATCGGCGAAGAAATCACCCTCGCCAGGAACCGCGCCGCCGCTGAAGTCGCCGTCGGTATTCTCCCAGAAGCAGTTATGCGAGTACCCCCCGGAACCGAAGACTCCGCCGGCGGACGCCGCATCGTTGAAAGCCAGTATGTTGTTTTCCACGTATTTGTGGCAGTAATACAAGGTCGCTGATTCGACAGCCCTGTTGCCGGTAATGGTGTTGTTATACACGTCACCGGAACAGTTGGCGATGGCTGAACCGAAGCGGGACCGGTTGCCGGCGATAATGTTGTTGCCGACATTACTTGCAAAATCGGCCAGACCGCCGCCGTAGCCGCCCGCCTTATTACGCAAAATCAAATTGCCGTTAATGTTCCCGTGGCTGCTGTAGATGGCGCCCCCGTCGCCGCCGGCTTCGTTATCCGTTATGATATTGGAAATGAGCTCGCCGACAAACTGGAACACCGCTCCCCCGTTGCCGGTTGTGTAGTTATTCGTGATTTCATTACCGGTGACATCACAAGTACACAGCCTCAGTGCGCCTGCGCTGCCGTTGTGCGTTATGATATTGTCGATGATGTCGCCGTAGGACCCGGAGACAGCAGCAGGACTGTTATATGTAATAGTGTTCTCCAGGATAAGAGGGTGCGACATATTCTCACAGGTCACCCCGTTGTTCGTGCAGTGCGTGATTATATTTTTGGAAATCGTCGGAGAGCTGTCATAACAGTAGATTCCTCGCCCGGTGATAGTGAATCCCGTAATTGTTGCGCCCGCTGCCTCCCCGGAATCGAAACGAACAGCATAATCCGCCGATGCGGTGATAATTGTTGCCCCCACAATGCCCGGATTGTCGGGATCCAGGCTGGTCAACTCCAGATTCTTGCCCTTGAACCTGATATTCTCATTATATGTGCCCTGCTTGACCGTAATGATATCGCCCGACGTCGTGCCGACATCGTCGATCGCGTCCTGTATCCTGGTGAAATCCGCTCCGCCGCCGTCGTCGTCAACGGTGACTAACTTCGCCTCTGCGCAGAAAACCGGCAGCAGCAACGCAAGAGCTAATAGCATCTTCTTCATACTCTATATCCGTCCTCCATGATATTTCAGCCTGATAACCATTATATCAGCAAGGCCGTACTCGTTCAAGCCAAAAGCCCGATAACTGCATTCCACGCTTCACAACGGCCGAATAGCGAACTTGTGAAAAGGCCTCATTTTCATTCATTTCAGCCAGAAAAGGAGCCGACTTCCGAAAATTCCCAGCGAATTTTTACCTATTTTTTGCGCCTGCGGTTGCAGGAATAGAAGTGCCGTTTGGCGGCTCGCAGCCGCACTCCAAGACCCGTCGAATAATCGAACTCCGCCCCGCCCCCGCGCAGCGCAACCCCGGAAAACATCCAGAATTTGATTTTCGGACTATTCTCGCTGGCCGTAAAGCCATAGTGCATTGGTCAGTTCGTAATCGACGATTTCCTCATCCTTGAAGAAAATAGGAATCTCCCGCTTGGCCGATTCCAGGCTGTCAGAGCCGTGAACAAGGTTGTAGCGGATCGACGAACCGAGATCGCCCCGAATAGTGCCGGGTTCCGCCTCGAACCCGAAAGTCGCCCCCATCAGTTTACGAGCCATATCGATAACGCCGTTGGCCTCCCAAGCCGTCACCAGAACCGGAGAAGAGCAAATGTAAGCGACCAGAGGATCATGAAACGTCTTGCCCTCGTGTACCGAGTAGAGCTGCTCGGCAAGCTCTTTGGACATCCGCAGAAACTTCGCCCCAACCAGCTTCAAACCCTTCTTCTCAAATCGGCTTATTATCTCCCCGACCAGATGTCGCTGGACGCCGTCAGGCTTGATAATGACTAAAGTTCGCTCTGCCATATTCTTCTTTGGTTGCTTCGGCCTCTCACTCGCCTTCAGGCACGATGTAAATCTCGACTCGGCGGTTCTTAGGATTACCCTTGTTGTCTGCCGCGTTGGGCTCGACAGGCCTGTACTCCCCGAACGCACGAACGCTGAGGCGATGGACATCCATTTGATTGGCCGTCATGACATTCAGCACCGCTATGCCCCTGTGGGCGGACAAATGCCAGTTGGTCGGATGATCCGCTCTGGTCTCGGCCTTGCGAATCGGAATATCATCCGTATGACCCGCTATAATAATGTCGAATTTCTTGCCCTCGGCGGAGTTCAGGATACCGCACAGAGATTTGACCGCTTCGATCGCCGTAGCCGCCACGTTCGCGCTGCCCTTGTCGAAAAGCAAATCGCTCTTGAACTTGACTATGCCCGTGTTGGCGTCGAAGGAAACTATGTCGCTGTTGCCTTTGGCGAAGTCCTCCAGCATCGTGCTCAGTTCCACCGGAAGAGCCGTGCCGTTGAGAAGCTTCTCCTGCATCGAGGAAAGCAGTTCGTTCTTCTTCGCCAGGTCCTCTTCCAGCGCGACTATTTGCTGTTTGAGAGTGTCGATCTCGATGCCGCCTTTTTCCGTCGCTTCGGCCAGTTGGGTCTTCAACTGGTCAAGCTGCAATGCCCCGGCTTGAAGCTCGGCCTGCAGTTGTTCGATTCGCTGCCGCTGCGTTTCGTTCTTGATGCGAAGGTCCTTCAGTTGTGAATTGCCGCACCCGCTAAGCAGCACTATCGAGAAAAGAAAAAGTAATGCAGCAGAAAGCTTGAGAGTCCTCATCGTTCAATCCTTTCCAACAAGATTATGCGTAATCCTTGAGACGGCTCCGGGAGGACGTAAGTTCCTTGTCCGTAAGTCATTGCAGACAAACAAACACCGTCACTATCACCGCCGACAGGAGCAAATAGAACCCATCTCGCCGCGACAGTCAAGCACAAAGATGCAAAAATTGCCTTTGACAGCCGGTGCGGATTTGGTAACAATGCCGCTTGGTTAGAATCCTCTGTTGAATGGAGTGTGAAATTGTCGCATAAAATTGTATCCAAAGAGATGCTGTCTGAGGATGTCTTCACCGCCGAGATCGAAGCGCCATTGGTCGCAGCGGCCAGAAAACCGGGACAGTTTATAATTCTAAGCCTCAACAACGAATACGCCGAGCGAATCCCCCTGACGATTGCCGGCGCCGATGCCGATAAGGGCACCATTACGCTCGTCTGGCAGAGGGTCGGCAAGACCACCGCCGAGTTGGCGGATCTCGAAGTCGGCGACGAAATCGCCAACATTTCAGGACCACTGGGCCGGCCCACTCATATCGAAAACTTCGGTTCGGTCGTTTGTGTCGGAGGCGGCATCGGCAACGCGCCCCTGCTGCCGATAGCACGCGCACTAAAAGAGGCCGGCAACAAGGTCATCAGCATCCTCGGCGCCAGAAACAAGCAGCTTATGATACTCGAAAAAGAATTTGCCGCCGTAAGCGACGAATTGATCATCACCACCGACGACGGCTCCCATGGTCGAAAGGCCCTCGTCACCGAGCCTCTCGAAGAAATCTGTCGGCGAGATGCAAAACCCGCCCAGGCCTTTGTAATAGGACCGGCAATAATGATGAAATTCTGCTGCCGGGTCACAAAGAAATACGACCTGCCCACACAGGTCTCACTCAATACCATTATGGTTGACGGAACCGGAATGTGCGGCGGCTGCCGAATCGAATATGACAACCAGCCCAAGTTCGTCTGCGTTGACGGGCCCGAATTCGACGGCCACAAAGTTAACTTCGACCTGATGATGAAAAGACTCAATGCCTACAAGGACCTCGAAAAGGACCAGCACGAAAAGTACAAAAAGCACCGCTGCAAGATAGGCCTCGACCGCTGACCGCGGCTTTAAGAACGTGGGGGATAATCAAGCGAACGACATTGAGGAAGCTGATACTGTGACCGAAGAAAACAAAGAATTGCTTCTTGAGCAACTGCTTGAAAAACACACAGCAGGGACTTTGAAACCATCCCAGAGATTCGAAATACCCTGCCAGGATATGCCCGAGCAGGACCCCGAAAACAGGCGAACAAACGTCAGCGAAGTCGCCCTCGGCTACACCGAGACGCAGGCCAGAATCGAGGCCTTGCGATGCCTGCAATGTAAAAAGGCGCCCTGTATGAAAGGCTGTCCTGTCAAGATAAGAATAGGTGATTTCGTCGCCGCCGTCGCGGCCGGACACTACGACGAAGCGCTGGCAATCATAAAGGAAAACTCCCTCCTGCCCGCCGTCTGCGGCAGAGTCTGCCCCCAGGAAGTGCAATGCCAGGCAACCTGCACCGTGGGCCTCAAGCTCAAAGACCCAACACAGGCCGTCTCAATAGGACGCCTCGAAAGATACGTCGCCGACCTCGGCAGAGAATCCAACGCGATTCCGGCTGTCGCGCCTTCCACCGGAATGAAGGTCGCTGTTATCGGTTCCGGCCCCGGCGGAATAGTCGCCGCCGCAGATACCAGAAGGGCAGGACACGACGTCACCGTATTCGAAGCCTTCCACAAGCCAGGCGGCGTAATGGTTTATGGCATCCCCGAATTCAGGCTCCCCAAGGCAATCGTTCAGGAAGAAATCGATACCCTCAGCAAAATGGGTGTCGATATACGGTGCAACTTCGTCGTAGGCAGAACTCGCACCATCGAGCAGTTGATGAAAGAGGATGGCTTCGACGCGGTGTACATCGGTGTCGGAGCCGGGCTGCCCAGATTTATGGGCATCGAAGGCGAGTCGCTCGTCGGAGTATTCAGCGCCAATGAATACCTCACAAGAGCAAACCTTATGAAGGCATACGACTTCGGAAAATCCGCCGATACCCCCATTGTACAATCGAAAAAGGTCGCAGTTGTCGGAGGAGGCAACGTCGCGATGGATTCGGCAAGAACAGCCGTGCGGCTCGGAGCCGAGAAGGTCTATCTGGTGTACCGCAGAACTGAAAAGGAAATGCCCGCCCGAGTCGAAGAGGTCCACCATGCAAAACAGGAAGGTATCGAGTTCCACATCCTCCGGAATCCAAAACGGGTAATAGGAGATGAGAACAGCAAAGTCACCGCAATCGAATGCCTTAAATACGAACTCGGCGAGCCCGACGATTCAGGACGAAGAAGACCCCTGCCGATTGAAGGTTCGGAATTCACGCTCGACGTCGATACCGTGATCATCGCTATCGGAAACGGCGCAAATCCGCTCATCCGCCAGACCACACCGGGCCTCGAGTTCAACAAATGGGGCAATATCGTCGTCAATGACGACTGCAAGACTTCGCTCGAAGGCGTTTACGCCGGCGGAGACATCGTCCTTGGCGCCGCGACAGTCATCCTCGCAATGGGCCAGGGAAGAATCGCAGCCGCCGCAATGAACAAATACCTCGAACAAAAGGCAAAAGCGACAAGGCCTTGACCGCAATAGATACTGCATGCCGAGAAGCGATCTCCGCCCTGCCGTGCCGACATTAAGGAAGAAACGGCCCGCCTTATTCCTTGACAAGGACTTCCGCTCCCGGTAAACTGCCCCTTTCCGTCGGTTTTCCCCGATTCGTTCCAGGCAGGCCGGCATCAATGTTTGACCTTATAACGTGGGATGTGTTCATGAAAATCAGGTCTTTCAGGGCGTTCAGATTCGATTCCGCCGTCGTCGGCGATTCCGGTGACTGCATCGCGCCGCCGTACGATGTAATAAACGCCGACCAGCAGGAATCGCTCTACGAAAAGAACGATTACAACATAGTGCGGATAATCAGAGCAAAGACCTCATCCTCCGATACCGATGCGGACAATCAATACACGCGCGCCCGCGATTACCTCGACAAGTGGATAAGCGACGGCGCATTGAAGCAGGACTCGACTGAAGCCGTTTACGCCTACGTACAGGACTACGACCTCGGCGAAACACACCTGCAGAGACTGACCTTCATAGCTCTGGCCGAGCTTGAAGATTTCGGCGACGTCGTAAAGCCCCACGAGGAAATACTCAGTAAGCCCATGCAGGACAGGCTCAATCTCACAAAGGCAACCGATGCGCAGCTCGGCCTGGTCTTCATGCTCTACAACGATCCCGGGCAAACAGCCGAGAAGATAATCGAAAACGCCGCCTCCGAAACGCCCCTGATCGATTTCACCGACGACCAGGATGTCCGCCATCGTCTCTTTGCGATAACCGGCGAAGACGACGTCGGAGCAATAGTGAAAATGATGCGCGATAAAAGCGTCATCATAGCTGACGGCCATCACCGCTACACTACCGGCCTGACATACGCCCGGCAAAGCTCGAATCCCGCCGCCAAATACCAGATGCTCGCTTTTACAAACATGGCTCACGAAGGCCTGATAGTCCTTGCCACCCACAGGCTCGTTGCCAATCTCGACGATTTCAGCATGGCCAAACTCCTCGCCGGACTCGCCGAAAACTTCGACCTGACCACCCTGTCCTTCACCGACGACAAATCCAAGGCCGATGCAAAGCAAAAGGCCTTGGCCGAAATGAAGGCCCAAATGGACAAAGACAACAGCGCCTTCGTAATATACGGACCGGACAGCGCATTTCACCTCGCCGTCCTGAAAGACCACGCCGTCATGGATGCCGCTGTCCCGGATAGGAGCGAAGCATACAGGTCGCTCGATGTCGCCGTCCTCCACAAGCTCATCCTCGAGGATATACTCGGAATAGACCAGGACCGCCGCGCAAAGGGTGAAAACCTTCAATATGTTAAAGATACGCCGAATGCAATCGACGATTCGATCGCGCAGGTCGATGCCGGCCAAAAGCAGGCCGCATTCTTTATGAACCCGATAAAGATGAGCCAGCTCATAGGAGTCACCGACGCCGGCGAGAGAATGCCCCAGAAATCGACATACTTCTATCCGAAGATGTTTACAGGATTGACTATTAACAAACTTTAATTTCCTTATTTAGGGAGACTATTAAGATGCCAGACTGGAAGAATCCGCCGAGATTGTTTATCCCGGGGCCGGTAAAGGTAAGCGCCGACGTGCTCGAACAGCTTGCACGCCCGACCCTTGGACACCGCGGCAAAGAGTATGCTCAACTGCACGCCGAAACCGCCGAGATGCTCAAGAAAATACTCTTCACCGAGCAGAACGTATTTATCTCAACCTCCTCGGCTTCGGGAATATGGGAGGCCGCTATTCGCAACTGCGTAGCCCCGGGCGAAAAGGTCCTGGCCACGGGCTGCGGGGCGTTCAGCGACAAGTGGGGTGATGTCGCGGCTATGTGCGGCGCAGACGTCGAAGAACTCAAGGTCGAATGGGGCAAACCCGTACTGCCCGAAATGATCGACGAAAAGCTCGCCGGCGGAAAATTCGCGGCCGTTACAATCGTCCACAACGAAACGAGCACCGGCCTGATGAACCCCGTCGAAGAAATAAGCGAAATGATGAAGGCCAAGTACCCCGATGTCCTGGTATTTGTCGATTCGGTCAGCGGAATGGTCGGCCTGCCATTGAAATTCGACGAACTGGGTTGGGATGTCGCCTTCGCATCCGTACAGAAGGCCTTCGCAATCCCGCCGGGCCTGGCCGTCGCAGCCGTCAGCAACAGGGCCCTCGAAAAGAGCAGGACCGTCCCCAATCGAGGCTACTACTTCAACTTCGAACTCTGGGCCAAATCCGCCGAGAAAAGCCAGACCCTCGTCACGCCGAACATCCCGCACATAATGGCCCTGAACTACCAGTGTCATAAGCTCGTCAATGAGGGCATGGAGAATGTCTGGAAGCGCCACGCAGCAATGGGCGAATTCGTCCGAACCTGGGCAAAGGAAAATTTCGACCTGTTCTGCGAAGAGAAATACGCCTCCAATACCCTGACCACCATCAAGAACACCAAAGGCATCAACGTCGGCGAAACGATTGCAGCCGTCCAGGCCAAACACAACACCGTCTTCGGCAACGGATACGGCAAACTCAAAGAGCAGACCTTCAGAATCGCACACATGGGCGACATCACCACCGACGACCTCAAGGAGCTCGTCGGCTGGATCGACGACGAAATCAACTGAGCCGTCCTGCCTATTCGAATACAGTATTACCGGGCCCCGGATAATTTCCAGGGCCTTTTTTTGCATTGCCGGCCCGCATAATCGCCTTCACCGGAGATTTTCTGCAAAATTGTGTATGAACCGTTGCGCATCCGCATCTATATAATATGAAAGGTATGATCGACGAAAACAGGCAAAACGACGCAATGCTTGCTTGTGCCGCGAGAGACGGGGATAGAGACGCCTTACGCCGACTGCTGCTGCGAAACTGGCCCTGGCTAAAGGCAATAGCCCTGGGCGTCCTCGGCAGTGCCGGAGAAACGGACGATTGCCTCCAGGATATATGCCTTCGAGTTATCGAAAAAGTAAATACGCTTCGAGAGCCGGAGCTTTTCAAGCCCTGGCTCGCCGTCCTCGCCAGACGACAGGCCCTGACACATCGCCGAAGGCTCGACAAAGACAGCGCAATCTCAGGCGACGACCTGACGGAACATCAATGCCGGCAGAATCTCGTAAGTCCGATCGAAGACATTGAGAGAAAGGAACAGTGCAGCAGGATATTGAAGGTTGTGGCCGGGCTGCCTGAGAAATACCGGGAAGTATTCATGCTGGCCCATGCCGGCGACCTGACATACAGGCAAATCGCGGAAATACTCGATGTCCCCGTAACGACAATGCAGATCAGGCTCGTCCGGGCGAGGAAAATGATTCTCGAAGCTCTAACAGGAAAAGCAAAAGACAGGGTGGCAGGAAAATGAACGTGACCGAAGATATGATTGAAATACTCATCGGCAAGCATGTGGACGGGGAAATCACTGCGAGCGAGCAGAAGCTTCTCGACGGCGCGATGGAGAAAGATGAGGCCGTAAGACGCCTGCTCGAACAGATGATTGAATTGAACGAAGCCGGCCGCGAAGCCGTCGGCTGTGAGATTTTCGAGAAAGGCAAAGCCCCCGACGAAATAATAAACCTCGCCCTGGGCCGATGCAGTCCCGCTCGCCGCAGGATTCTCACGGGCGGAATCCTGCGCCTGACTGTCGGACTGGCCGCCGGGCTTGTGATGGGTTTTGCCCTGCACCATGTCTTGTCTCTGCACAAACCGACAAACGGGCAGACAGAACAGCAAATTACCGCAGACATTCCGGGCGACTCCGCCCTCGATAATATAACACGTATCCAGCCCCAATTGCCCCAGGATGTCATTCGAAACGTCGATTACTACGGCTTCACCGACGCCGACGGAGAAAAATGGCTCATCGAAGGGCTGCGACAGAATATCGTCAGGCCCGCTGTGTACAGCGGCGACCTGTGACCGGAAAATAAACCCCACTCTATTGACAATGAAAGGGTAGGAACATGAAAGCCAGAATCATTATGCCGCTCATCCTGATTGCGTGTCTCTGTGCCGTAACGGCGCATGGCATGGAAAAAACCGAAAAACAGCGGGGCTATATCGGAATCGAAATGGACGATAAACCGCTGCCGGAACTGCTCATAAAACACCTTCAACTCGACGAAGACCAGGGCATAAGGATAAGAAACGTCGGCGCGGGCACGCCCGCCGACAAGGCCGGCCTCGAACGTGACGATATAATTATAGCATTCGAGGGCGAGAAAACCGCCGACAGCCGGGCCTTCGCAGAAGCCGTCCGGCAGGCAGGGGCCGACGCGAAAGTGTCGCTCGAAATTATACACCTGGGTCAGAGACAGAAAATCGATCTGACACTCATCGCCTTCGGCGCGGACTACAAACCCAAATACCCTCCCGAACCTGTCCTGGTCGAATCCTGGCAGCCCGGACGAATGTTCCGCTTCGAGCCCGGCGTGGAAAACTGGATAGAAACCAGCGCCCCGTGGCTGTACGAATTGAATACGGGCGACAGAACCAAGGTCAGGATCAACAAGCAGTTCGACGATATGTTAAAGGAGGTCCGAACGTACCACTTCTCGACCGACGGCCGGCAGTGCTCGGTCACCATCAAGGGAGACCCGCGAGATGACGATTCGCAAGTCACTGTCAGGATAGGAGACGAAGAGCATGTCACCACGGTCGGCGGCACGGACAAACTCCCGGAAAAGTTCCAGAAGATCGCCCGGGATACGATAAAAAAGGCCCGCAATTCTGCCTGGCGGCAGTACGGCATGCCGGGTATCGTTCAGCCCGCTCTTCCGAACGCGCCTGATATTAAAATCTTCCAGGAGCATCTCGACCGGCAGATCGATAAGCCCGGTATGCCCGCTCCGGAGCTGCGCAACGATGCCCTCGAGCGCCTCGAAGAGCAGATACGCCGGTTGCAGAAGCGAATCGAAGAATTGGAGAAGAGCAATGCCCCCAGGGACGGCGCGCGCCGGGATGTTCCTGAGCCTGATAACCGACGGAATGACGCCGTCGAAAACACCTCACGCGAGGATAAGATCTGAAAACGCCGAATGCCGAAAACATTCACTGCGCCTGAATTCATCCTTTGGCCTCGATTAGCAAGATGCGTCGCGGCGAAATAGGTTCAAATCTCCGGCGATTTTTCGAAAAAATCTATGTAGAGGTTTTATGCTACACGCAACAAATCATGGACTCAATCCGAAAAATATGCTAAAATAACGATAGATGTGCCTGTTAGTATTTTCAGGGCGGTACCCGAGGAAGAAATAGTCCATTTTTTAAGGGCACGGGAAATGAAGAGCGTCCCAATGATCTTCTTGGCGGCGGTAATATTCCCCCTGACGGCTTGCGGGCGGACGATATATGTCGATTGTGCGGCGACGGGAAGCGACGGTTCGACCTGGCCCGACGCATACAAGTATCTCCGGAACGCCCTCGCCGACGCCGAGAGCGGAGACGAGATTCGCCTGGCGCAGGGAATCTACCGACCCGACGACGGCCTCGGCATAACAGCAGGCGACAGAAACGCATCCTTCACGCTGAAAAACGGCGTGACGGTCAAAGGCGGATACGCCGGTATCGGCCGGCCGGACCCGGATGATAGAGACATCGGCCTGTACGTAACAATCCTCAGCGGTGACCTCGATGAAGACGATGATCTCCCCCGCAACGAAGACAACAGCTACCATGTGGTGACAACCGGCGGAACCGATTCGACGGCGGTCCTTGACGGCCTCACCGTCACCGGCGGAAACGCCTTTACCGGAACCGGGACCGACGGCTCGAATCCCAACGACCGGGGCGGCGGAATATACAACTATAACGGCGGCCCCACCATTACCGACTGCATCTTCGAAGACAACTGGGCATTCCACGGCGGCGCGATGTATAACGACGCCAACAGTACGCCGACGGTGATACGCTGCGCCTTCGTAAGAAATGCCACCACCGGCGTCGATAACTGCCAGGGCGGAGCAGTCTATTGTGACAACGACTGCAACGCCGTCTTCATCGAATGCAGTTTCGTCGAAAACGCCGGCAACGACGGCGCAGCCGTCTTCACAAGGCACAGCGCTCTTGAAACAACAGACTGCATCTTCAGCGGCAACACCGCCGACGGCCAGGGAAGCGCAATCTCATGCTGGTATAAGAACACCCTCGTCGCAACAGGCTGCATATTCACACGCAACGCCGACGTCGTCGGAACCATATTCGATAACGGCGGCACCGTCACAGTGGCGAACTCGCTGTTTATTCACAACACGGGCAATGGAATATTCGAATCGTTCAGCCAGGCCATGCAAGTCGCCAATTGCACATTCATCGGCCATTATCCGCGTTACGGCGGAGCAATGTGCACCACTTCGACGCACGTTACCGTATCCAATTGTATCCTCTGGGACAACACCGCAGGCCAGATACACTCGCAAAACCCCATCGATATTCGTTATAGCTGTATCGAAGGCTGGACCGGCGGAGGAATCGGCAATATCACCGCAGAGCCTCAATTCGTACGATATCCCGACGACGGAGGCGACGGCTGGGGATACGGCGACAACGACGACTTCGGAAATCTCCATCTCAAGCCCGGCTCGCCCTGTCTCGATGCGGGCGACAGCAACGGCGTGCCGAGCGGCGTAGTGACAGACCTCGACGGCCTGGACAGATTCGCCGACGACCCCTGTACGCCCGATACGGGCCTGAGCGGCTCAGCCGGCGCAGTCGTAGATATAGGCGCCTATGAGCACCATCAGGATTCGCCCTTCTATAAGCACCAAATCGTTTTCCCCGGCGATTCTTTCGAGGCCCGAGGCGATTCCCCGGATGATCCGGCCTGGGTAAAGTGCACCATTATCAAAACGGAACCCAATATCGTTTATTTCCAGGACAGCGAGCAGTACGCCTTTCACTACGCCTTCGCAACGGAACGATTGAGCCCGTTTCTTGGAATGTCCGCCCAGGATTTCTACAACGTCAGTCTCTATCGGGAAGGTCAGCAGGCGATTTTGGGAACCGTCATCACGCCGCCGCTGGACGATTACGGACAGCCGATGTTCAACGAATACGGAATTCAACTCGTCGGCCGCGACCCATATCCCAGGGAAGAGATTCGAGACCTCTTCGAGTTGATTCGAAGCAAGGTGCACTGCAAGAGCGGCGTTCGAGTATTCTACTTCCCGTCCTACGAGCAGACTGCCGCCGCCGAGGCAAATGAGCCGTGGCTCGAAGCCCAGGGTATCGAGATAAGCTCGACCCAGCGCTGGTCGCAGGGCAACGAGTGCTATTCCGCAGGCTGGGCGCTCGGCAAGCTGAAGTATTTCAACGGCGACGACATCGAGGCCGCGTATCTTGCAGGGGTCCTGGAGCCTAATGACATCCTTCTCACCGATGGTGTTCCAGCCGAGGTCCCGTTTGTCGCCGGCATTGTCACCCTCTCGCCCTCGACGCCTAACTCGCATGTAGCCATCCTTTCGAGAACCTTCGGCGTGCCCTTTGTTCACATAGCTGTTCCCGCCGAGGCCGACCAGGCCCGAAACCTTACCGGAAAAACGGTATTCCTCTACGCCGGCGACGATGACGTGATGCTGATTGATATTGACGGCGTCCTGACCGAAGAGGAAACCGCCGAGATACTCGCGCTGAAGGTCCCCGGCGAGCTCGATATATCCGCAACACAAAGCTGCGGCGCCTACAGCGCATCGACCGAAGAACTCGGACCAGCAGACGCCAAATATTTCGGCGGAAAGGCCGCCAATTACGGCATATTGCGTCGAGCTATTCCGGATAACTGCCCGAAGGCAGCGGCTTTTTCGTTCGATTTGTGGAACGATTTCATGGACCAGAAGCTCACGCCTGCCAGAACACTGCGGGAGGAAATCGATCTTCGCTTGAGCCGCTACACGTATCCGCCTTTCAGCATGGCCCAGCTTTCCTTCGATCTGAATTACGTCCGGGATCTGATTAAGGATACCGATGTCGCGGAGTTCACGAATCAGCAGGAGAGAGCTGTTATCGATACCCTCCAAGACCCTCAGTTCGGCTTCAATCCCGGCCGGAACATTCGCTTCAGGAGCTCGACCAACGTCGAGGACAGCAACCAGTTCACCGGAGCGGGCCTCTATGACAGTTACAGCGGCTGCCTGGCCGACGACCTCGACGCCGATGAGATCGGCCCGTGTATCTGTGACGCCGACGAGGCCAAGGAAAGAGGCGTATTCAGGGCGATTCGCAAGGTCTTCGCGAGCTTCTACAACGACAACGCCTTTCTCGAAAGACTCCGCCACGGCGTCGATGAAGCAGATGTCGCAATGGCGATTCTCGTTCACCATTCGTTCCCCGACGAAATCGAACTGGCCAACGGCGTGGCGACCGTCGAAAAAGGCGACTCGCCTTCGACGTGGGTGATCAAGCTGGCCACGCAGGCCGGGGCCGTTTCCGTGGCCAATCCCGAGGACGGCTCGATTCCCGAAGGAGTGGACGTCCTCTACACCTCGGCGGCGGATATAGACGTCGAGTTGAAGCGTCCGTCCAATCTGGTGATTCTTGGCGATACCGTAATGGACTTCGAGGCCGATTATCGCGAACTGTCGCGGCTGCTGATTCTCGCAGCAGAGCGATTCGAGACGGAAACGGGAAAAACAGATTTTATGCTGGACTTCGAATACAAAAAAACGGCCCCCGACGGCGACCTCGTCGTTAAGCAAATCCGCGAGATTCCACGGCTCTCGGCGGATACTCTTTTTCTGATAAACAAGCCTGCGGAGTACTGCCTCTACCAGGGGCAGATGGAAGCGGCTGACGGAGATGTCTTCGCGTATCACCGGCTCAAGTCTCGCTGGCAAATTCAGACCAGGCCGATATTCCTGCTCAAGGCGGATAATCTGGCCTCGCAGAGCTTCTACGATGACATTCACATAGAATACGCAGATTCCGGGCGAATACGCGCTATTACGGGCAAGCTGCCGCTGCTGCCTTTTGCCGGGCATTCCTTTGCAGCCGAGCAGACCGCCGAGAGCTGGAGACTGCATCATTTGCAGAATCCGCGGCTGTACGAGCTGCGGACATCGGGTGTAGTCACCGAGGCGCCTGGGCGTCAAAGCCCGCTGTTTACAATGGATGATTACGGGTATCTGGAACTGCAGAGCGATTACAACGAGCCTGTACGGAAGCGTCTGGGCTGGACCAGTACGGACCGGGTGCAGTTGTGCCCGTGTCCCGAGCCGATTCGGGGCAAACCCTACCACCACGGCCTGATGCAGTACCGCTATTGCGATTACGACGGCATAACGATAAGGACGCGATTCACCTGGCCGACGGATACCGAGGGCTATCCGGACGAGACGGCGCCTCTGCTGAACTGGGTCGAGACCGTGATAAGCGGATTGACGAGCGAGCCGATTGTGCTGACGGGCGAGTATTCGCAGACGTACTGCCCGAAGTACGGCAATGATGTGGAGTATTTCCTGTTCGAGCCGGGGCTGGAGCCGGGAATGAGCCGGGCTATTCTGGATGAGCTGCGGGCGAGTGATGTTCGGCTGATATACATGGCCAACTCTTACACAATCGAGACGTATGGTTTCGAGGATGAGCCCTTCTTAGCGGCCGATACCGACGGCGACGGCGATGTGGATATGGCCGACTATGCGACTTTTGCCGGGCGCTGGCTGGAGAGCGTATGCGACGACTGCGGCGGGGCCGACCTCGACGGGGACGGGCGAGTGGGGCCGGGGGACTTCTGCGAGTTCGGCAGCCAGTGGGGGCCTTAAAGACCAGAGGACAGACGGCGGAGATACGAGGGATGAAGGACGAAGAGAGGGGTGTGATAAAATTGCTTGCGGAGAATCAGGGGGGATGGTATCCTGCGGGTTCCGTTAAACGTGATTATCGACCCTATTCTGGAACAGGAAATTGGTAATGAGTGCATCTGCGAGTAATCCCGGCATGTCTAAAACAGACGAGCTTTGCGTGCAAACAATTCGGTTTCTGGCGGCTGAGCAGGTTCAAAAGGCCAATTCGGGGCATCCGGGGATGCCTATGGGTATGGCTTGCCCGGCTTATTGGCTGTGGACCCGGCATATAAGGCATGATCCGGCTGATCCGGCGTGGCACAATCGGGACCGGTTCGTCCTGTCGGCAGGGCACGGCAGCGCTTTATTGTATTCTCTGCTTCACCTTTGCGGGTACGATATCAGCCTCGACGACTTGAAGAACTTCCGCCAGTGGGGCAGTAAGACGCCGGGGCATCCGGAGTTCGGGCTGCAGCACGGCATCGAGGTTACGACCGGGCCGTTGGGCCAGGGCATCTCCAATGCCGTCGGGATGGGTATCGCCCAGAAGTATCTGGCGGAGTATTTCAATCGGGACGGGTATCCGATCATCGATTACAAAATTTACGTTATCGCCAGCGACGGCGACCTGCAGGAAGGGATTTCTTCGGAGGCGTGTTCGCTGGCGGGTCATTTAGGGCTCGATAATATTATCGTCGTCTATGACGACAACCATATCAGTATCGACGGCGACACAGAACTTTCGTTCACCGAGGACCGGGCGAAACGGTTCGAGGCCTACGGGTGGAACGTTATCGATATGCCCGGCGACGGGATGGATATGGAGGCGTTCGATAAGGCGGTGAAAGCGGGCAAGGCGTGCAAGGGCAAGCCCACGATTATCAAGCTGCGGACGCATATCGGGTACGGCAGTCCGAATTTCCAGGATAAAGAGAAATCGCACGGCTCGCCGCTCGGCGACGATGAGATCAGGCTTATGAAGGAGAAGTTCGGGTGGGACCCGGATAAGAGTTTTCATATTCCCGCAGAAGTCAAGGCTAACTTTAGCAAGGCGATGGAGAAGGGCAAGGAGGCCCGGGATGCGTGGGGCAAGCTCTTCGATGGTTACGCCAAGGCCAATCCGGATTTGGCGGGCGAGTTCGAGTCGGCTGCGGCGGGGAAGCTGCCTGTGAATATCGACGAGATTCTGCCGGCGTTCGAGGCGGGCAGCTCAGTTGCGACGCGGAAGGCGTCGGGAATGTTCCTTGCGGCGGCGATGCCCAGGCTGCCGATGATTTTAGGCGGCTCTGCGGACTTGACGCCGTCGAACAACACCCATTTTCCCGGGGCAAAGGACTTCCAGAGAGACTGCCGTGACGGACGGTATATCCGGTACGGGATCAGGGAGCACGCGATGGGGTCGATTATGAACGGTATTTCGGTCAGCGGGCTGCTGCGTGCGTACGGGGGGACGTTTCTTGTTTTCTCAGATTACATGCGCGGGGCGGTCCGCGTGGCGGCGCTTTCGCGGTATCCTTCGATTTTCGTTTTCACGCACGACAGTATCGGGGTAGGCGAGGACGGGCCTACTCATCAGCCTATCGAGCACGCCGCGGCGTTGCGGGCGATACCGAATTTGCTGGTTTTTCGGCCGGCTGAAGCGAACGAAACGGCGCAGGCGTGGAAGTATGTTTTGGAGCATCGCGAGGGGCCGGCGGCGCTTCTTCTTACAAGGCAGGGCCTGCCCGTGCTCGACCAGACGAAGTACGGCTCGGCTTCAGGAACGGCGAAGGGGGCTTATGTGGTGGTGGCGGCTGAGCGGCCGGACGTGCTGCTGCTTGCAAGCGGTTCGGAGGTCGCGGTGGCGGTCGGCGCGGCGGAGGAATTGGGCAAGGGCGGCATAGCGGCGCAGGTCGTCAGTATGCCCTGCTGGGAGCTTTTCGAGCAGCAGGAACAGGGGTATAAGGATTCTGTTATTCCGCCGAGCGTCAAGGCGCGGGTCGGTATCGAGGCCGGGATCGAGCAGGGCTGGAGAAAGTACATCGGCCTCGATGGTATCTTTATCGGGATGTCATCTTTCGGGGCGTCGGCCCCGGCGAAGACGTGCTTCGAGAAGTTCGGGATTACGGTCGGCGCGGCGGTGGAAGCGGCGAAGAGGCTGGTCGGCTGACGGCAATTCACTTTCGATAAACAGGGCGGCGGGAAGGCCGGTTCGGGCTGCGTCGCCCTTTGTTTTCCGGATTGGCGATGAGTCCGTGGGGCAGAGTCACAGCGGTGCCGGGGCATGAGGGAGCCGGGAGATTTTAAGAGCGTCTAAGTTGATGTTCGCGCAGTTGGAATGTGCGGTTGTGTGGGGAGGGGTCTTGGCGTAGAATGTTGTTATGGATCTGGCGCCGGACAAGACGGTGCGAGAGATAATCTCCCGGCTGAGCGGCCCTTCGAGGGGGTCGATCAAGGTCGAGGGGACGTGGGGGTCCTTTGCGCGCTTGCTGGCGGCGTACATATCGGAGCAGACTGAAAGGCCGATTCTTTATGTCTGTGCGCATATCGAGGACGCGGACAAGGCGGGCGACGATCTGCGGACTTTCGGGTGCGGGACGGTCGAAGCACTGGGCGCCTGGGAAGGCGAGGAGGATTTGGCGGACGCCACCGACGAGATACGGGCCGAGCGGCTGAGGGTGGTGTCGGGCATAGCAGGTCTGGGGGGCGTGAAGGTCGGTTCAAGGCTTGTTGTTCCGGCTTCGGTGCAGGCGCTTTGTCAACCTGTGCCCAAACCTGAGTCGTTGAAGGCGGGCCGGCTGGATATGGCGGTCGATAAGGAGATTTCGCCGGAGAGCGTTTGCGAATGGCTTGTCGATAACGGTTTCGAGCGGGTCGAGGGGATCGACCTGCCGGGGCAGTTTGCCAGGCGGGGCGGGATTGTGGATATTTATGCGCCGCTGATTAGCGGTGAAACGGCGGGCGATTTCTCGCAAGGAGCCGGGGCGGTTCGGGTGGAGTTTTTCGGCGATACTGTCGAGAGTATCCGCTCGATAAATCTGGATACGCTTCGTTCGAGCGGACAGTTGCGGGGCGTTAGTATCATATCGGGCATCTGCGGGGCGGCGGAAGGACAGAGAGAGCTTTTTGTGAATATTCTGCCTGACGATACTATTGTGATACTGGAAGAGCCCGGGATTATCGACGAAGTCGCGCAGGCGTACCTGAGCAGGGTCGAGGATGCGTCCCGGCTGTACGATCGGGCGGCGCTGTATGAGGCGATGGGACGGTTCAGACAGCTTTGCGTCCACAGGTTCGCGGCGGAGGCGGGGGATTATCTGAAAGTCGATATCAAGAGCGTGCAGCAGTATCAGCATAAGGCGACTTCGGTCTGGGCGGGGCACAAGGCTGCGCTGGAAGAGCTTGTGGCTGAGGCGAAAAAAGGGATGTGCGTGCAGCTTTACTGCGAGGCCGAGGCCGAGATTAAACGGCTCGGCGAGATCATAACGGAAATCAACGGCAGGATTCCCGCCAATTTCAAGCTGCTTCTCGGATACGTCAATCAGGGTTTTGTCGTTACGTTTCTGAAGACTATCGTCATCAGTCACCACGAGTTGTTCGGGCAGTTTTCGCTGCGTCGGCGCCGCCGGAGCGTTCGGGCGAGTTCTCCTGTCGATACACTCAGCGACCTGCACGAAGGTGACTATGTCGTTCACGCATCTTACGGGATCGGCAAGTTCCTTGGCGTCGAGACGATCGAGGCCGAGGGGGTTGCGGGGGAGTATCTTTCGATTCAGTATGCCGACGGCGTGACCAAGCAGGTTTCGGTTCGCAATATTGGCCTGGTTCAGAAGTTCATCGGGACCAGTCCGAAGCGTCCGAAGCTGAGCAAGGTCGGCTCGAAGAGATGGCAGAGGCAAAAGGAGAAGGTTGCCGCGTCGGTAGCGGACCTGGCGGCGGAGCTGTTGAAGGTGCAGGCCGAGCGCCAGGCGGCGGGCGGTATCGAGTTCGGGCCGGACTCTAACTGGCAGGCCGAGTTCGAGGAATCATTCGCCTACCAGGAGACTCCGGACCAGACTATCGCGGCAGGCGAGATCATGGGGGATATGTGCCGGGCGATTGCGATGGACAGGCTGCTTTGCGGGGACGTTGGATACGGCAAGACGGAGCTTGCGATGCGGGCAGCGTTCAAAGCGGTCGAGGGGGGCAAGCAGGTTGCGGTGCTGGTTCCGACGACGGTGCTTTGCGTTCAGCACGGTAGGACCTTTGCCGAGCGATTCGCGGATTTTCCGGTGACGATCGAGGTGCTCAACCGTTTCCGGACGGCCAAGGAGGCCGCGGACGTTGTCGCGCGGGCAAAGAAAGGCAGGGTGGATATACTGATCGGGACGCACCGGCTGCTCAGCGGCGACGTCGGCTTTAAGGACCTCGGGCTTTTGATAATCGACGAGGAGCAGCGTTTCGGGGTCGAGCATAAGGAGCGGCTCAAGAGGATGCGGGTGAACGTCGATGTCCTTACAATGACTGCCACCCCGATTCCGAGGACGCTTCATATGTCACTTCTGGGACTTCGTGACATAAGCTCTCTTGCGACCCCGCCTCTGGACCGCAGGAGCATAGTGACGAGCGTGACGCAGTACAGGCCGGAATTGATCAAGCAGGCCATCGGGCGTGAGCTCAACCGCCAGGGGCAGGTCTTCTTTCTGCATAACCGGGTCCGCTCGATCGAGAGGAAGGCTTTCGAATTGCAGAAGCTTGTGCCCGATGCGAGGTTCGCTATCGCCCACGGCCAGATGACCAAGAGAGAATTAGAGAAGGCGATGGTCGCTTTTGTCACCGGGGGCATCGATGTTCTGGTCTGCACGACGATAATCGAATCGGGTCTGGATATTCCCAACGCCAACACGATTATTATCAACGACGCGGATCGCTTCGGGCTGGCCGAGCTGCACCAGCTTCGGGGCCGGGTCGGCAGGTACAAGCACAAGGCATACGCTTACATGCTGCTGCCGGCGAGTCGTTCTATTACCCCGGTCGCGGCCAGGCGGCTCAAGGCTATCGAGGAGTATTCTCATCTCGGGGCCGGTTTTCGAATCGCGCTTCGGGATCTGGAGATTCGCGGGGCGGGCAATATCTTAGGGGCCGAACAGTCGGGGCATATCCAGACGGTGGGCTACCAGATGTACTGCGAGCTTCTGGCCGAGGCGGTCCGCAGGCTCAAGGGCGAACCGAGCGAATCGGCGCCTTCGGCGATGATCGATCTTGGTGTTGCCGCTGCGATTCCGAAGGATTACATTCCTCTGAGCCGGCATCGCATGGACGTCTATCGCAAGATAGCGGTGGCCCGCAGCGACGAGGATCTCGAACAAATCAAGGGCGAACTGGCCGACGTTTACGGTCCGTTGCCGGAGGAGGCGGCACTGCTGCTGGAGTGCTCGGAGCTTCGTATAAATGCGAGCCGGCAAAGGATAAAGAGCATTGTCGCGTCCGGCGGGGACTTGATATTTTCATTCGAGAGTGAAGCGGCCGAGAAGGTTCGCGAGCTGTTGTCAAAGACAGCGGGTACACCACGATTCGCGGAATCAGATACCGCATACCTGCGATTAGATAAGAACTACTTCGAGCCGCGAACACTGATTACTGTCTTGCGAAAAATGTTTAACCGCTGAGCTCGCACAGAAAAACAGATATTGGAAAGGAAAAAGATGCGCAACAGGAACGAAGAGCAAGAGGGCAGCGTTCGATCCCTGGTGAAGATACTCACAGGTGTTCTGGTTGTTCTTGTACTGTGCTGTATTGTTCCTGCTGTGGGCGGTGCGCCCGGCGAGGGACAAGGCAAAGCCGTAAAGGTCGGAAATTATCGCAGGCCGAAGAACGCTAAGGATTTGAAATATTGGCTCGAGAATATGGTCTGGTATCATCGATTTACAAATAAGGAAATAACCGCGGCGACGGCGTGGCCGGAAGAGAAGATTGAAGGGGCCAAGCAGAGATATGATATTCGAGTGGACAATCGGCCCGAGCGGCCAGCGGATTCGCCGATATTGGTCTTGGCTTATCCCGGTGGTCGGCATCCGCGGATCGGGTTTTTGGAGGGGGCTATTGATCCTCAGCGGGAGACCAAGTTCAGCGTGTTTACGCCGTGGGACGTGAACAGCTATGTGGTTGTCGATGTGCCGGAGGCGATATGGTCGAATCTGGGACTGACGTATCTGGCGCATACGCATATCGATACTATCTGGACGATGCAGGGCATCGAGTTGGAGAAGTTAGAGTGGAATCGTCATACGGACGGCGGGCTGGATATCGAGCGGAGGCTGCCCAACGGGATTTCTTTCGGGGTGAAGGTCCGTCCGACGAAGGAAGCCGTGCTAATGGAGATGTGGCTGGAGAACGGGACGAATGAGAAGCTGACGGACCTGCGCGTTCAGAACTGCGTTATGCCGAAGATGGCCAAGGGGTTCGAGCAGCAGACTAATGAGAACAAGGTTCTGACGAATCCTTACGCAGCGTGCAAATCAAGCGACGGCAAGCGATGGATAATCACGGCGTGGCAGGGGTGTTATAATCCCTGGGCGAATGAGCAATGCCCGTGTTTTCATTCGGACCCGAAGTTCGAGGACTTGGCGCCGGGGCAAAAGGCGACGCTTAAGGGCCGGCTTTGGTTTTACGAAGGCGAAGATATCGAGGCCGAGTTTGCGAGGATAGAAGCAACCGATTGGCGACAAGATTAGCATTCCGTCAATGTTGATTTTAGGTGGGGTTATTGCGAGGCCCCAAGGGGCCTCGCAATGACCATATAATCTCCATCAGAGCGACGCAGGAGCGTGAAGAAATGCCGGAGACGGCCTTGTCAGTGTGGTGGGATTGTGTTCTACTGTGAGGTTATGGAAAGCAACCTTTTTGACTTGAGCGGTAAGACGGCGCTGGTAACCGGCGGCAGCAGGGGTATCGGGTATGCGATTGCAGAGGCCTTTGCGAGACAGGGGGCGAATGTCGCATTAGTGGCGCGGACGGCTAGGCAAGTCATGGAGGCTGCTAACTCGATAGAGAGGCGGACCGGTCGAAGGACGTGGAGTTTTGTCTTCAATCTGGAGAACTGCGACGGGGCCGAGGTGCTTTTTGGGAAGGTCGCCGAGGAGACGGGCGGGATTGATATTCTGGTCAATTGCGCCGGGACAACGGTGCGGGGGCCTTCGGAAGACATCGACCTGAAAGACTGGCAGCGGGTTCAGGATGTCAATCTCAAGTCGGCGTTTGCATTGTCGCAGGCGTTCTGCCGGGGCCGCAAGCAGTCGGGGGCGGGCGGCTCGATAATCAATATCGGCTCACTGGCCTGCCAGGGTGCTCGTCCGACGATCGCGGCGTATTCCGCGAGCAAGGGTGGGCTTTTGATGCTTACCAAGACTCTGGCGGTGGAGTGGGCGAAGTACGGCATTACAGTAAATGCGATAGGGCCCGGGTATATCGAGACGGAGCTGACGGCGCCGCTGCTGGCCGATGCGGATTTCAATGAGTGGGTTCTCTCGAAGACTCCTTTGAAGCGCTGGGGCCGGCCCGGTGATTTGGTGGGGACGGCGATTCTGTTAGCGTCGAAGGCAGGGCAGTTCATCACGGGTCAGATTGTGTACGTTGACGGCGGGTGGCTGGCGCTGCTGTAGGCCTGCGGCCCGCAAAATGGAATAAACAAGTAGATAGCAAAGGACTGTTGTCTTATGAAGGATAGATTCGCAACGGATTCGAGAAGCCGGCTGATTGCGGCTGGTCTTGCAGCGATGCTTGTGGCGGCAGTGGGATGTTCCAAGAAAGGGGCGGAATCGCCAAGTGGGTACGAAGGGTCATGGGCGCAGGTTGCGGATATCGTCAAGGAGATAAAGCTGCCTGTTTTTCCGGAGAAGGATTTCAATATCAAGGATTACGGCGCCGTCGGCGACGGGGCGACCGACTGCAAAGAGGCGATAGACAAGGCTGTTCTGGCGTGCTGCTACGCCGAGGGCGGGCGGGTGGTGGTCCCTGCGGGGACGTACCTGGTCAACGGGCCAATTCACTTCCAGAGCGACACGAACCTGCACCTTGAAGACGGAGCCAAGATTGTCTTTGGGACAAAGTTCGAGGATTACCTGCCGCCGGCGCTTACTCGCTTTGCGGGGACGCGGATATACAACTACTCGCCGATGATTTACGCATATCGCAAGAAGAACGTCGCAATAACCGGCAGCGGCGTACTGGACGCACAGGGAAGCGCCAGTTGGAGCCGGTGGGCGGGTAAGGGCGTCGAGGCGGAGAAAGAAGTCCGGCGGATGAACCTCGAAGGTGTTGCCGGCGTTGACAGGATGTTCGGGGAGGGTCACTACCTTCGGCCCGGCATGATACAGTTTCTCGGATGCGAGAATGTTCTGGTTGAAGGAGTAAGGATAGTCGGCACTCCTGCGTCGTGCGTTCACCCGGTTTTTTCGAGGAACGTCACGCTGCGCAATGCGGAGATCGACTCGAAGGACATCGAGGGTGACGGTGTTGTCGTCGATTCGTGCGAGAACGTTCATATTTCGGGGGTGCGAATCGCAGCCGGTGGCCATGCCGTAGCTCTGAAATCGGGGTGGGGGCCGGAAGGCCGGGAGATGGCGCGGGCGACTCGCAACGTTTATATTCACAACTGTGAATTCGATTCCAAGGGGGCCTTTGCGATAGGGGCGGAGATCGCCGGCGGCGTCTATAATATTTTCGCTGAGAAATGCAAATCGGCGGTCCAGATCCTGAGCGGGTTTTGGATTGGCAGCGGCGGCGAAGGCAGCGGAGAGGTTTCGCACATTCGCTGCCGGGACATGGAGTTCGCGGACATATCGGAGGATATGCTCGGTATAGTTTGCGACAGCGCCGGAGCGGCCGCGCGGTTCGGGGATGTGCGTTGTGAAAATATCAAGGCATCTGGTTCTTGTCAGATGGTCGCTCTAATAGCCGGGCGGGCGGACATGCCCGTCGAGAATATAGTGGTCAGGAATGTTACTATCGGAAAAGGCGACACCGGCAGGAAGATTGCCCATGCTCGAGATGTAGTGGTGCAGGGTGTCTGCCGGGCGGGCGAGGTTCCGGATTCCAACGCCGCAGATTTGCCGCCCGACGTATATGCCGGGGCCGACCGTGTCATCGATCCGGACAGCGGCAAAGCGGTCGTATTGCATGGTGTCGTTGCGGACGACGGCCCGGCGACGAGCCTGAAATACGAATGGTCGGTCGTAAAAGGCGAGAAAGAGAACGTGAAATTCAGTGACAGCCGGGCGGCGAAGACCGAGGCGAGTTTCTCGAAGCCGGGGATATATATGCTGCGACTGACAGCGGACGACGGCAAGCTGCGAGGGTCGCACATGCTCAGAGTCCGGGTCGGCGACGAGGCCGAGGAGTGACACAGGAGGGCAGGCGCTGCGGCTACGTTGGAACTCCATAGAGCATTGTTGAAGGATTGATTGCCATGCAGATTTTCAAGGCGAGAATAGTGGGGGCGATTCTATTGATTGCCGCGGTTGCGGCGGGCAGCGTGTATTCGGGCGGGGGCGCTTCGGGAGAGAAGATAGATGTTTGCCTGCGAACCAGGGCGGAGATTCGTCCGGGAAGCGGCGCCTTCGGCGTGGTTCAGCGCAAGGCCGAGTGGAAGGCTTCTGAGACGGCTATAATTATCTGCGATATGTGGAACGAGCACTGGTGCAAAGGTGCGACGGCGCGGGTGGGCGAGCTTGCGGTGCGAATCAACGAGGCGGCGTGCAAGGCGCGCGGCAAAGGCGTTTTTATTATCCACGCGCCGAGCGATACGATGAAGCATTACGCAGGTCATCCGGCGCGCAAGCGCGCGGCCGAGGTACGCAAGGCGGCGAACCTGCCTGCTGATATCGGCAACTGGTGCACGCTGAAAAGCGATTTCGAGCAGAAGTTCGAGTATCCGATAGACCAGAGCGACGGCGGGTGCGACTGCCGGGAGCAGTGCGCGCAGCGGTCGGCGTGGACGAGCCAGATTGATACGATCGAGATTCACAACGAGGACGCCGTCAGCGATTCGGGGGCCGAGATATGGAGTCTGCTCGAAGATCGCGGTATTAAAAACGTCATTCTCATGGGCGTACATACGAACATGTGCGTATTGGGTCGGCCGTTCGGTCTGCGGAATCTTGCCAGGTACGGCAAGAATGTTGTCCTGGCTCGCGACCTGACGGATACGATGTACAACTCTCGGAAGCGCCCGTTTGTCAATCACTTCACCGGGACGGATTTGATAGTCGAGCACATCGAGAAGTTTGTTTGCCCGACGATTACATCGACAGCTTTGACGGGCAGGGGCGCGTTCACCTTCAAGGCAGACAAACGCGGGCGGGTTGTATTTATTTCCGCGGAGAAGGAATACGGGGCGGTCGAATCGCTGCCGGCATTTTCGCACGAGTTGGAGATGAAGTACGGGCTGTGCTGCGAGGTTGTGCAGGGCAGTCCGTTGGCCGAGAGCGCTGAGCGGCACTGGATTTCGGGTATGGAGGCTTTGGCGGATGCGGATCTTGCGGTTATCTTCGTTCGCAGGCGCGTTTTCCCCGCGGAGCAGATGAAATATCTCAAAGACTACCTGGCCCGCGGCAAGGGGCTGATCGGACTTCGCACGGCCAGTCATGCATTCGACGCCAGGGGTGAAGGGCCGAAGGGTCATATCGAATGGCCTAAGTTCGACTCGGAGGTGCTCGGCGGAAATTACCACGGGCATTACGGCAGCGGGCCGATTGCCACGGTGACGGCGGCGAGCGGGGTCAGCGGCCATGCGATACTGACCGGCGTCCAGACTCCGTTTACGAGCACCGCTTCGCTTTATGAGGTGAGGCCCTTGGCAAAATCGACCGAGGTATTGCTGGTCGGGTCGATCAGCGACAAGACGCCTGAGCCGATTGCATGGACGAACAAGTATGGGAAGTCTCGCGTGTTCTATTCGTCTTTAGGAAGTGCGGAGGATTTCAAGAACCAGCAGTTTCGCAAGATGCTTGTCAATGCCGTATTCTGGGCGATGGACAAGCCTTTGCCGAAGGACAAGTGATGCGGGCTAAGCGGGAGTCAATACGAGTTTGAAGGTTGTCGGATTTACGGTTGCTTTTTGTTTACGAGGGTTATCGATATGAGACGTATGAACAGGCGAGAATTTTTGGGCAGGTCGGTTGTCGGCGCGGCGGGGCTTTCTTTGGCTTGCGGCGGGGTCCTGGGGGCGAACGAGCGGGTTCGTATTGCACTAATCGGGTGCGGCGGGCGCGGCAGGATAGTCGCGCGCGGGCTCATAGAAAATGGCGCTGAGATTGCCTGCCTTTGCGACTTGCACGAGGGTCGGCTGCGCTCTACGGCCGATGAGATAGATCAGGCGCAGGGTCGTAAACCGAAAACGACCAAGAGAATGGGCGAGGTGCTTGATTCGAATGATGTGGATGCGGTTGTGATAGGCCTGCCGGACCATTGGCATGGTCCTGCGAGCATTCTTGCCTGCCAGGCCGGTAAGGATGTTTATGTCGAAAAGCCCCACGCACACAATATCTGGGAAGGCCGTAAGATGGTCGAGGCGGCGAGGAAGTATAAGCGGATTCTACAGGTCGGGACGCAGAACCGCAGCGCGCCGTATAATAAGGCCGCCGTCGAGTACATCAAGAGCGGAAAATTGGGCAAGATTCCCCTGGTCAAGGTCTATAACCTCAAGCCCGGCGGGGCATTTCATCTCGGGGATGTGGGCACCGAGCCCGACGGGTTCGACTGGGACACCTGGCTTGGGGCGGCGCCGGCGAGGCCCTATCACCAGGCCATTTTTGGCGGCGGGTGGCACAACTATTGGGATTTCAGCGGCGGCGATATGGCCAACGACGGGATTCATCAACTCGATTTGGCCATGATGCTTATGGGCGATCCGGGTATGCCCAGGGCGGTTTCCTGTTCGGGCGGGCGAGTTGCGTACAAGGGCGACGACTCGGAAGTGCCCGATTTGCAGATCGTTGCCTTCGATTTCGACGATTTCGTAATGACTTTCGAGCTTTCCGGCTATCCGAAATATATGCGCAAGACGACAGGTACGATTCGCCGCAACGACGAATTTCCGTACTGGACGCAGAACGCCACGCGAATCGAGCTTTACGGTTCGGATTTGATGATGACTATAGGCAGACACGGGGGCGGGTGGCAGGTTACGACGTCGGGGGGCAAGGTCGTCGAACAGATGTACGGGCGAGTGCCGGACTATGATCACCAGAAGGACTTTCTCGACTGCATTAAGACGCGGAAACGCCCCAATGCCGACGTCGGCATCCTGCACGAAAGCTGCGCTCTGGTGCACCTGGGCAATATCGCACACCGCGTCGGGAATGAGAAGTTGCGATTCAACCCTGAAAAAGAGCGGTTTATCGATAGCGACGAGGCAAATAAGCTGGTCAAACGGTCGTACCGCAGCAAGTACGAGATACCTGAGCAGGTTTGACAGAGCGGCAGAATGCGGGGGCGGGGGTGAGAAGGGCTTGGCCTTTTACACTGAATTTACGTTCCACAAGTCAACTGATTGTTTAGGATTGGTGTCTAAACAAGTATCCGACAACGGCGGCCTCGAATAGAGGCGAGCAGATGCGTCGGATGGAATTGTAAAAGGCTCTGGAATTTGCAGGATTGGTTGTCAACCGGTGTAAACGCGTAAGCGTCTATTAAGCAGTGTAGTTGGAGCACGGCAGCCTCAATGGTGGAAACCGACAAAAGCTTGTTGGACGCCCATGCAGTGGGCGATAAGGCGGCATTTAGTGAACTTGTACGCCGTTACGGGGACAGTGTTCTGGGGTATTTAATACGAATGACTGGTAATATCGAACAAGCCGAGGACTTTTTCCAGGAGACATTCAAGCGTGTCCACGAAAAAGGCCATACCTTTCGGGGCGAGGGATTCAAGAGCTGGCTTTTCACAATCGCCACGCGGGTTGCCATAGACGGGCTGCGGAAGCGAAAGCGCAGGCCGGTTTTTTCACTGAATCAGGTCTCCGGCTGCACCAACGGCAACTGCGGCGAATTGGGCGAGGTCGCCCCAGCCGACTGTCCGAATCCGGCAGAAGCAGCTATCGACTCCGAACAGAAGGAGCAGGTGCGTCAGGCGGTCGAGGAACTGCCTCCGAGACAGCGGGCGACGCTGGTTCTGGCGTACTACCAGCAGCTCAGCTATCCGGAGGTTGCTGTGGTTCTGGGTTGTTCTACGGGGACGGTGAAGGTCCAGATGTCGAGGGCGCTGCGAACCTTGGCTCAGAGACTGCCTGATGTTTCCGGAGGCGCACAATAATGAAGCGTCATCTTACAGAACGCGAACTTATAGAATACCTGTTCAAACTGGGCTCGGCAGCGGAGATGGAGTTGGCGGGCGAGCACCTGGGCGAGTGCGAATCCTGCCGGGCCGAATTGGAGCGGCTGGAACGCAAATTCGCTGCCCTTGATATGCTTCGAGACGACGTCAAGGCCTCCGAAGGGCTGATTGCCCGTGCAATCGAGCAGGCGTCCGAACCCGGGCCGGTCAAGATCGCAGCCTATCGGAAGATTCCCGCCTGGGCCTCGGCTGCTGCGGCTGTAGTCGTGGTCGGCGTGCTGGTATTGCTGACCACAAGGCCTTGGCAGGAAAAGCTTCCCGAACCATTCGCGAAGGCGCCGACGAGCGAATCGGTCAAGAGTATCCAATTGAAGCCGGGCTCCAAGTCGGAGGGCTTCACGGCCAATGGGACGGCTGTATTGAGCAGATCGGCTCTCGGCATACCTGAGAAGGCTCCTTTCGCCCCGGCCAGCGCGATCGAGTTGGTGACTCTGCCCAGGCGAGACGGCGTACAGTTGACAATCTATAACTCTGCGGATTTGACGCTGGTTCGCGAGCGGCGCAACCTGACTCTCAAACGGGGCTGGAACTGGCTGCAGTTCATGTGGGCCAATACGCTTATCGACCCGACGAGCCTGAGCATCGAGCCGCAGGAGCATAACGACAAGATCGATATCCAACAGCTGGTGTTCCCAGCGAGGCTGCGGGAGCTTGGCCGCTGGCTAATCCGTTCGGAGGTCAGCGGCCAGGTGCCGTTCGAGATTACGTATTTCACCAGCGGCCTGAGTTGGCGGGCGTTTTACATGGGCACTCTCTCGCAGGACGAAAAGACGATGAGTCTTAAGAGTTACGTCCGAATCGACAACGGCAGCGGTGAAGAGTACGAAAACGCCCAAACTCGGCTGATTGTGGGCAAGGTGCACCTGTTAGAGCAGATAGCCCAGCTTGCGAGGAGGCAGTATGCGTATGACAGCCCCGTCCAGACATTGAAAGAAAAGCGGGCCCATATTGCAGACCAGCCGGGCGATAGACTGGCGACGCTCAATGGGTACTCAGATGCTTGGGGGAGGCATGACGTGTCTGCATTGGCATGGTTCGACCTCGCCGATCTTGGAGGCGATGGGCCCAAGGAGATCAAGAAGGAGGGCCTGAGCGAGTACTTCCTCTATACGATAGAGGGGACCGAGACAATCCCGGATAAATGGGGAAAGCGGCTGCAGTCGATGGAGGCCGAGGATATCGAGGTCGAAAACCTTTACAAGTACGACGAGGATCGTTGGGGAACGGCGACGATACGATTTGTGAAGTTTTCCAACGACGAAGACCACAATCTGGGCGATACGCCTCTACCGGACGGAACTTTCAGGATATTCGCCCAGACGGATGAAGGCGGGGAGCTATCCTATGTCGGCTGGACGAACGTCAAATACATTCCCGTCAATGAAGAGGTCGAGTTGAATCTGGGGGCCGCCAGGCTGGTTAAGGTCGAGCCTGTGCTGGTGGATTTTGCGACGGCCAATTACCGTTTCGACGGCGACAGCAATATCGCCGGCTGGGACGAGATACGCACCTGGAAGATAGGGATTGCCAATACGCGAAATCTGGGCGTGGATATCGAAATTACGAGAAGCTTCGGCACGCCGTACTGGAAGCTGGATTCGGCCGGGGCCGATGCGGGCTGGGAGAAACACGATGCGACGCGTGCACGGGTCGAGTTGAAGCTCGATCCGCAGACAAAGCGAACATTGGAATATAAGGTTACAACTTTCCACGGCGCAAGAACTGAAGACTGGCGGCAATAGACTGCGAAAGGCGGACAGAAGATATGAAACGAATCGTATTGATGATAATCCTAACAGCGGCAGCGGCTGCACAAGCCAAGGTTGACCTTGTCACGCTGCCGACGCGCGATACCGTGCAGCTTACGATATACAATTCTGCGGACCTGACACTTGCCAGGGAAAGCAGGGCCCTGACGGTTAAAGAGGGAGTAAACAAGCTGCAGTTCTCCTGGGCCAATACGCTTATCGACCCGACGAGCCTGGAGATGCTGCCCAAAGCCGATGTCGATAAGATCGAGATAACCGAGCTTATCTATCCGCCGAGGGTTCAGAACTTAGGGCTGTGGAATATCGACAGCGATCTCAGCGGCAGGCTGCCTGTCGAGATTACGTACCTGACCAGCGGGCTGACGTGGCGGGCGTTCTATATGGGAACGCTGGACGAGGACGAAAAGGCGATGCGCCTGCAGGGTTATGTTGTCGTGAGCAACAACAGCGGCGAAGACTATGAAAACGCGCAGGTTCGCCTGATAGTGGGCAAGGTGCATATCATCGACGAGATAGCC
>JAFGCD010000134.1 GCA_016932835.1 Sedimentisphaerales bacterium | reverse complement strand
CTATATCAGGCGAGGACAGCGAAGGACAAGATCAAAAGTCAAAGATTAAGAATCAAAACGGTAAGATTTACCGCCGAGAACGCTGAGAACGCAGAGATTATCAGAGAATTGTTGTGCAATGCACAACCTACTATTATAGGGATTAAATCCCAAATTCAAATATTCAAATGACCAAAACGAGGTGATTTACCGCCGAGGACGCGGAGGTAATAAATAAATGGGTTAATGAGAACCACAGATACCTAAGGCACAGGGAATCAAAGGTCAAAAATAAGTTACAGGGATTTGGTGTGCAATGCACAACCTACCGTAATAAGTGAAACTCGAAGCACGAAATCCGAAATTCGAAGGAGAGAAGGAAGAGAAAATTTTAATAGATTCCTCGGCTTCGCTCGGAATGACAGTGAGCGGGGACGTGCTACGGATTAGGGGGCTAAACTTGCGGCGGTTTCGGCGCTGCGAGCCATGTTGGTCCGTAAGTGACATCGACCTTGAGGGGGACATCGAATTTTATGGCGCCGGCCATTTCGTCGGCAATCCAGTCGGCGTGCTGCCCGGCCTGTTCGGCAGGCAATTCGAAGACAAGCTCATCGTGAACCTGGAGAATCATTCTGACGGGCAAAGAGCGTGTTTCGATTCTGCGCTGGATGTTGACCATTGCGACCTTTATAAGGTCGGCGGCGGAACCCTGGACGACGGTATTGACGGCGAGTCTTTCGGCCTGTGCCCGCTTGTTGGCATTTTTGCTGCGGAGATTGTCTATTCGGCGGCGTCGATGAAGGATGGTCTCGGCGTATCCGGTCTTCTTGACGTCGGCGATAACATTATCCATGAATGTTCGAATCGAAGCGTATCGTTTGAAGTAGTCTTCGATGAATTTTTTTGCCTCTGCGATATTGAGTCCGGTGCTTCTGGAGAGGCCGAAGGCGCCCTGTCCGTAGATGATTCCGAAGTTTACGGCCTTGCAGCGAGAGCGCATTTCGCTCGTGACCTCTTCGAGGCGAACGCCGTAAATCTGCGAGGCGACAAAGGAATGGATGTCGCGGTCGTTTGCGAAGGCATCGAGAAGGGCGGCATCCTTCGAAAAATGCGCCAGGAGCCTGAGCTCTATCTGGCTGTAATCTGCGCTCAGGATGCAGTCACCCTTGTCGGCGGGCACGAAAGCGGCGCGAATTTTCCGGCCCAACTCCGTCCGGATCGGTATGTTCTGCAGGTTCGGGCCGCTGGAACTGAGCCTGCCCGTAGCCGTAATCGTCTGGTTGAACGAGGCATGAACGCGGTTCGTCCGGGGATGGATCAGGGCACCGAGCTTGTCAACGTATGTATTTCGCAGCTTAGAGAGGGTACGGTATTCGAGTATCGCTTCGGCAATGGGATGGTCACCGGCCAATCGCTCTAAGACAGCGGCATCGGTGCTGCGGCCGGTCTTGCCGACGCGCACCGAATCGAGGCCCAGCTTGTCGAAAAGGACCTCTCCCAGTTGCTTCGGCGAGTCGATATTGAAAACCGTCCCGGCCTGCTCGTATATATTCTCCGTAACCGCTTTGAGCGTCTCGGCGATCCGGCCCGACATCTTGCGAAGCAGCCTGGTATCGAGTGAAACTCCGTTGCGCTCCATGGTCGCGAGCACCGAGACGAGCGGCATCTCCACTTCTTCGAACAACTTGTATATGTGCGGCTCTTTCTCCAGTCTCGCCTTGAGGCCCCGGTATAACTGCCATGTAATATCGGCATCCTCGGCAGCATACTCGCAGGCCGCCGCGGTATCGACCATATCGAAGGTAAGCTGATTCTTACCCTTGCCGATAAGGTCGGAAATCGGGATACAATCGTAATTCAGGAAGTCCGCAGCCATCGCATCCATCCCGTGCCTACGCGCGGGATCGAGACAATAAGAGGCCACCATAGTGTCGAAGGCTATCCCGTTGACTTCGAGGCCGGCATTTTGAAGAACGAGCAGGTCGTACTTGATATTCTGCCCGACCTTTTGCACTTTCTCATCCGCCAGTATCCCCCCCAAGCCTGCCCGAACATCCTCAAACGACAAACAGCGGGTCCCCAAAGGCGACTTCACAGCTAAATAATACGCCTCGTGCGCCTCCCAGCAGAAGCTCATCCCCACTAATTCCGCCCGCATGGCATCGATCGCCGTGGTCTCGGTATCGATTGCGAATATCTTCTGCTTTTCGAGCTTCCGCAGAAAAGTCTCGAACTTCTCCTTCGTATCGATCAATTCGTATTCGTGTTCGACCGTCTTCGCCGACGACCTGCCTGAGCCAAACGTCTCAGCGTCCGCCGACAAATCCAATTGTCCGAGCAGCCGGTTAAAGCCCAACTCTTTGAATATCTCCGCCAGACGAACCTTGTCCGGGTCCTTCAGCGCCATCGAGTCGTAATCGATTTCAACGGGAACATTGCAGTCGATCGTAACAAGCTGCCTGCTCAACTTCACTATATCTCTGTTATTACGCAGGCTCTCGCCGCGCTTGCCTTTAATCTCGTCGGCGTGCTCGTAGAGGTTCTCAATACACCCGTATTCCCGTATCCATGCCAGGGCGGTCTTGGGCCCGACGTCCGGCAGGCCGGGAATATTATCCGCAGTATCGCCTTGAAGCGCCAACGCATCTAAGAATTGGTCCGGCGTGATTCCCATATCGGCCTGCATGCGTTCGAGGCCGAACTCGGCATCCCTTTTGATGTCGTACGCGCGAACTCGCTCGTCGATAAGCTGGAGCAGGTCCTTGTCTTTCGAGCAGAGATATACGTCGATGCCGTCCGCCGAGGCCCTCCTGGAGATCGTTCCGATGATGTCGTCGGCCTCGAATCCGGGTATGCGAAAGATCGGGATGCGCAGGCCGTCGAGAACCTGTTCGATTCGCCCAATCTGGCCCGGCAGGTCCTCCGGCATGGGCGGGCGGTGTGCTTTGTACTCGGGGTAGATTTCCCTTCGGAAGGGCGGCTCCTTGCTGTCCATGGCAACGCATATCATATCTGGCCGGCGACGCTGGATCAGCCCGATCATAGCCGTTGTGAAAATGTACGCGGCTTTTGTCGGCTCGCCGGTCGGTGCGGTGAGCTGCCCGCTCATAGGCGCATAGTAGGCGGCGTAAATATGCGCATGCCCATCGATGATGTAGAGACTCTTGCCCATAGGGGCCACTGTATCGGCGGCAGAGTCCACTGTCAAGACCAGCGCGGCGATTGAAGCGGCCGGCAAGGGAAAACACTTGTATGGCCGGAGCTGAAATCCCCTCCCGGACTTTGGTTTAAGTACTTATGACGCAGCCGGCACCGGCTGAATGTTCCGTTTAAGAAGCGATATGACGACTCCGGAGCCTATCAACATGTTGACTATCGCGAGGATGAGAAGCGAACCAAGCCGGCCCTCCAAGTCGCTTTGTCCGGCCTTGATTTTGAGGTCCAGAAGCGGAGTCTGTTCGAGTCCCGGTATCGGCTGGAGTTTGGACATTTCAGTTCGCACCATCACGTTGTGTGCAGCAGCGAAGCGATAAGTAACCAGCGTCAGCAGCAAGGCACAAACCAGAAACAGCAGTATTGCCGTACAAACGATCCTCTTCATAATTGTCCTTTCGGCTAAGCCGCCAACACGGCGTCCGCGACCTTTTCGCTCGATCTCGCAACGAAACAGGTTTTGGGGCAGTTTATAGTGAACCATCGTACTGTCACCATGTCAAGCATAAACTTCGCAATATGAGCGAACTGTTCCTGACTTTGCTTCGATGACAGCGGCTCGATGCCGGAAGAGTTTTTCAAATATGTAAGTGCAGTCGTATGGTTTTGTCGAGCGAGGCGGCGAGCCATTTCTTTGCCGGAGAGGCGTCTGCTAATATCGACAGCAGCCGCGGATCGGTATCCGACGAAGCATACGAAGAATCCCAGAACTTTCTAAGAGTGTTCGAGATTGTTTTAAGTCGTCCGCAAAGCGGGGACAATTCAACGTTGACTCCGCAGTAGGCAAAGGGTCTTCGAGGGTGCGTCTCGCCACCGACAGCCTTAAGGATAGTCGCCAGCGAGCCCGGAAAGTCCCAGTGGCACGGCATCAGCAGGTCGATAGCCAATGCGAGAGAAATCTCATCAGGCTTGCCGGCGTTTGTGTAGTGTATGACGGTCTCTATAGTCTCCTGAAGAAACTGCGAGTCCCTCTTATAGTGTTCCCCTGCGGGGCGTTGTGCGGGTTCGCCATAGTCTCCGAGGTCCAGCGCCATATTGTGGTACGGATGCCTAGTACTACAACGCTACAAGAGTTTCCTTTGACAATTGATGATATTGTTGAGTTTGATGCCTATGGCATGTAATCGTCTGATTG
>JAFGCD010000133.1 GCA_016932835.1 Sedimentisphaerales bacterium | reverse complement strand
CAATCAGACGATTACATGCCATAGGCATCAAACTCAACAATATCATCAATTGTCAAAGGAAACTCTTGTAGCGTTGTAGTACTAGTTTTATACCGACAAAGATGGTAATCTCTGGCTGCCCGACCAGGTCAAGGTTCCCGGGGCATCGCTGAGCCCGCTGGATGGAATGACGGTCGAACGGGCCGAGGAGTTCGAAGTTCCCAATGTTGCGTTCCCACAAATATTCCGAACTGAGCGGTACAGCATGAGCGCCTACGAGTTCAATCTTCCCAACGGCAAGTACACCGTCCGCCTGCATTTCGCCGAGTGCTTCACCGGCATCACCGGCGTCGGCCAGCGGGTATATTCGTTTGCCGTCCAGGGACAGGAGCCGGAGAAGGATTTCGACATCTACAAAGAGGCCGGCGGCCCGTATAAGGCGATTCAACGCGAGTACAAAGGCGTTGCGGTGACCGACGGCAAGCTGAGGATTACATTTACGCCGAACATAGAGAACCCGGCGATCAACGGCATCGAGATTTTCGCCGAGTAGAAACGGCAGCAATGCAGTAATGAAGGAAACAGGCAGTGAGCATTAGACGAATAGTCACTATGGCGAGCCTGTTGGCGGGTCTGGTTTCATGCATGGGCGTGCAGGACGTTCCTGCTCTGAAAAACGTATTCAAGGACGGCTTGACAACATCATGATCTGTGGTAGAGTGGTTGGGCAGTTGTTAAGAACTTTGGATCGATGGAAACCGCAGCTTATGGGAAACGTCCGATGACTGTACCGCGATTCATAATAATTGTGCTTTTCATATTCTTCCCATGTTTTGCCTCAGGCAAGAACCATACGTCGCCCAGAGCGGAAGTATTTGCATATTTGAGGAGCAGGGGAAACGGGTCCTATCTTTTCGGGCAAGTGGCTACCTGGGTGCATAATGAAAACCCCGACATGGATCATGCCACGAACTGGCTCAAGAAAGTGTACGATCACACGGGAAGAATGCCACGGTACGGATGTGTCACTTATGATTTTCACGACGACCCATTTCCCGATTCGGCCTGGAATAAAGGGGTAAAGGAAATGTGGGATCGCGGGATGATCGTCGGCATATTCACGTTTTATGCAAATCCTTCGGGGAGATCATGGAATGCTCCCGTCGATATCGATCCGATATTCGCCCCAGGCAGCAATCCGACGAAGGCCAATTTCTATAATCAGATGGACCGGATGGCTTCTAATTTGCGGTGGTTAAAAGATCAGGGGATACCCGTCATATACACTCCATTTGTCGAAAGTGACGACAGGAACAAGTGGCATGCGAAGGAAGGAAGCGAAAATGCCATAAAGCTGTACCGTCTGGTTCATGATTATTTTCAGAACGTCAAGGGCCTTGACAATATTATCTGGGCCTATCATACCACTTCCAACCACGGCGCTCTGGAAAAATACTATCCGGGCGACGCCTATGCAGATGTACTGGGCAAGTCGGCATACGGCTCCGGGCTGAACTTCTCGGAGTACCGCTGGGCAGTAGAAAAGAAGAAGAACTCAGGAAAGGTGATCTGGTGGGCGGAACTGGGGATTCGTGATTCATCCGATCCCCCAAGAGACTGTATGGACGTAGTCAAGAAACTGGAAAACAGTTATCCGGAACTGGCCGGATTTGTTTTTTGGAGCGATGACGGGCATTATAACGTGCTCGGCAATAAAAACGGGGCTGAGCTTATGACTTGCCCAAAAATTATTACCCTGAAATAACAAGTTTCTCAAAGTGCCTGTTAACATGTGCAGTGAAGACCATAATATTCAATAGAAAGAGAGAGATTCTATGGGCATCGACAACAGCAAGACAGTGACACGGCGCCAGTTTCTCAGGCGCGGGATGATAGCGGCAGGTGCGGTATCGCTGCCCTATTATGTTCCGGCTTCGGCGTTCGGAGGCGGCGGAACCGTCGCGCCCAGCGAACGCATTGTTATGGGCGGGATTGGGATCGGGGGGCGCGGCTCTTACGATCTGGGGTATATGCTGACCGAGCCGGATGTGCAGTGGGCGGCGGTCTGTGACGTCCATGGGGGGCGGCGAGAAGCGGCCAGGAACACCGTAAACAACAAGTACGGAAACACAGACTGCGCCGCGTACAGCGATCTGCGCCTGCTGCTGGCCGAGCGGACGGATATCGATGCCGTTTTGATCGCCACCGGCGACAGGTGGCACGCGCTGGCTTCGATTCTCTCGATGCGTGCGGGCAAGGATGTTTATTGCGAGAAGCCGGCATGCCTGACCATGGCGGAAGGCCGGGCGGTCGCGGAGGCTGCCCGCCGGTACGGGCGGGTTTATCAGACGGGCGCCCAGCGGCTCAGCGAACCGAATCACGTATTCGGCATCGAGATGGCCCGGTCGGGGCGATTGGGGCGGATTCATACCGTTTACGCCGACTGCCGCTGGCGTGACGGGCTGCGTCACGACCTGCTGCCGGCCGAACCGGAACCGCCCAAAGATGAACTGGACTGGGACATCTGGCTGGGTCCGAGTCCCTGGCGTCCTTACAACTCCGGGTATGTAAACGGCGGCGGGTGGTATCACTTCTATGATTTCGCTACGGATGTGGCGATGTGGGGCGCACATACGGTTGCCCAGGCCCTGGCAGGGCTCGATATGAGCAATGTGGATTCTATCGAATTCGAGTATGACAAACCCGATGCGACGATGGTTACGCGCTTGTCAAACGGGGTGAAACTGGTTCTGTTCCGGGTGACCGGCTCGGTTTGGGAGCCTTGCGAGTACTGGCACGGCGCCTGCGGCGAGCGGTTCGAGGGTCCGGAAGGCTGGGTCGCGGCCGCCGACGGCTATTCCGGTCCGGATGTTTCTTCTGCGGAACTGATGCGTGAATACAAGCAGGTAATCGGGGACTATACGGCCCGCACACAACGGCCCCTGAACCACGTGCGGGATTTCTTCGACTGCATCCGGTCGCGTCGCGCGACGGTTGCTAATCCGGAAGTGATGTATCGCTCCATGAAGATCTGCCTGGCCGCCGACATCTGCGAGCGACTGAAGCGGAATCTGAAATTCGATCTGGGCAAGGCCGAGTTTATCGGCGACGCCGAGGCCAACCGGATGCGGTCCCGCGCGATGCGCGTGCCGTATATTATTTGACGCAGTCGATTTGTCTTGACCGGTGGAATTGCTCTGCTGTCAGGCGCTGCGGCGGTGGCGAAGGCGGTCGAGAGCGACGGCTACGATGATAATCACTCCGGTGATAATCTGCTGCCAGAAGATCGGGACGCCCATCTGGGTGCATCCGGAAGCTATCACGGTCATAATCAGCGCTCCTACGATAGTCCCGAGGATCGATCCTTCGCCGCCTGAGAGGCTTCCTCCGCCGATTACGACTGCGGCTATCACATCGAGTTCGAGCCCTTTGGCGACGGTGGGGTCTCCGACGGTCAGCCTTGAGAACTGCATCAGGCCCGCGAGGCCTGCGAACGCCCCTCCGAGCATGAATACTATTACTTTAACCCGCCAGACGGAGACTCCGCAAAGCCTTGCCGTCTCTTCATTCGACCCGATTGCGAATATGTGCCTTCCGAGACGTGTATATCTCAGCAGAAAGGCGACTGCGGCGGCCATTATAATCAGAAGCCAGACGCCGACGGGCAGGAGCATCCATGCCTGCTCTTTCGGGAGCGAGGCCATCAACTCGTCGAGCCATTTGAGGCGTTCGATATCCACGTCGATTTTCTGCTCATTGCCTATTCCGATTGCCGTTCCTCGAATTACAAGCATCATTCCGAGCGTCACAATAAAGGGGACGACGCGGAGGGCCGTAATCAGTACGCCGTTCATAAGGCCGCAGAGTGCGCCGGCGGCGACTCCTCCGAGCGCTGCTGTCAGCGGTCCTGCGCCGGCCTTCTGGAGCAGCCAGGCAATAACGGCGGTGCTCAGTGCGACGATGGAGCCGACAGAGAGATCTATGCCGCCCGAAATTATTATGAGGGTCATCCCGAGAGCAGCCATTCCGACGATTGTCGTCTGTCTTGCGATTGTCTCGAGGTTGCGTATCGTCGTAAAGCTGGACGGGGCTCTGACGGCAATAACGCCATAGACCAGCAGCAGCGCCAGGAGCGGGCCGAGGGTATTTAGCCATCGCTTCCAGTTGGGTTCGAATATTTGAGCTTGCTGGGAGATCAGTTTTTCCTCTGTCATTTATTCGTCTCCTCCGTAAGGAGTCCCGAGGACTGTCCGGTGGCCTCTGTCATCAAGCTGTGTTCATCGACCTCGGTAATATCGTATGTCGGGCCGAGCCTTCCGCGACACATTACCGCGATGCGGTCGCAGACGCCGAGCAGTTCGGGCAGATAACTGCTGACCATCAGCACGGCCTTGGGCGGATGAGCACAGGCAAGCTCGTCTATGAGTTTATATATGACGGCCTTTGCGGCGACATCGATACCGCGTGTCGGCTCGTCGAGCAGGAGTACGTCCACGCCGTGCTGTAGGAGCCTGGCCAGTGCGACCCTCTGCTGGTTTCCGCCGGAGAGGGACTGCACGGATTGCCTTGGGGTTCGGCATCTTATTCCGAGCTTGTGTATCCATCTTCTTGCGGCCTTGTCCTGCCGGGAGGGTATTACCATTCCGAAGGGTCCAAAGCCTTCGAGTCTCGATAGTGTCATGTTGTCTGATATGCTCAGTTCCAGTGCAAGGCCCTCTTCCTTGCGATCCTCGCTGAGTATTCCGGCTCCCTGGGCCCATCTTTTGACCGGTGAAGCCGGGCCGGTGTACAAGCCGAGCTTTATTTTTCCGCTGCGCACGGGGTCCAGGCCGAAGATGCATCGAAGCAATTCCGTTCTGCCGGCTCCAATCAGTCCCGCGATGCCGAGGACTTCGCCTCTGCGGAGCTTGAGTCCGGCGGAGACGGGCTTTTCCAATCCTGCAAGCTTTTCGACATCGAGGATGACCTGTCCGGGGTAGCGTTTGGATCTTGGGTACAGGTCTTCGACCTGTCGCCCGACCATTTGTGCTATGATCTGATCGGTAGTGATCGAGGCAACGTCGCTATTGCCTGCAACCCGGCCGTCGCGTAGGACGGTTATCTTGTCGGCGACCCTTTTGACCTCCTCGATGAAGTGCGAGATGTACACGACGGCCTTGCCCTGCTCTTTGAGCCGGTCTATTATGTCGAAGAGTCTTTCGACATCCTGGCGGGTGAGGCTGCTTGTCGGCTCGTCGAGCACCAGGACCCTGCATCCTATCGCCAATGCGCGGGCAATCTCGACCAATTGCTGGGAGCCAACGGATAAACGGCTGACGCGGGCGCGAGGCGTCAATTCGGGGTTGCGAAACTCGCGAATGGCCTCGACAGCGCGCCGGCGGACCTGATTCCATCGGACAATCCCCAAAACCGACGGCTCCATCCCGAGCATGATATTTTCTTCGACTGTGAGGTGCGGAGCGAGGGAAAGCTCCTGGTAAATCATGGCGACTCCGGCCCGGCGGGCGTCGAGCGGATTGCCGGGACGATAAGGTTGGCCGTCGAGCCACATTTTGCCGGCATCAGGCTTTATAGCGCCGGAAAGGACCTTCATCAGGGTGCTTTTCCCGGCGCCGTTCTCACCTACGAGCGCAAGGACACTGCCCGGCGCTGCCTCGATGGTCACATCCTGCAGGGCTATTGTCGCGCCGAATCTCTTTGAGACGCCGGCCATTCGGAGCCTCATATCGGATGTGCCGGGTTCTACTCTTTCAGCCATTTCGCGAAATCCGGCTCCAGGAGGTTCTTCATTTTCTCATCGTTCATATTCTCCGGCGTCGCTACCTCTGAGCCGGTGTCGATTCGTTTCTCGACCTTTTGGCCTCGCAGATGTGCTACAATGGTTTTGACGCCGAGATAGCCCATATTGATCGGGTCCTGGAGTACAAGTCCGTGAATTACGCCTTCTTCGAGGCCCTTGACGAGCTGGTCGGAACTGTCGAATCCGACGTACTTGACTTTCCCCGCCAGTCCGGTATCTTTCAAGGCCCGGAGCATCGCAAATGCCGTGGATTCGTTGGGACAGAATATACCGTCTATCGAGAGGCCTCCGTCCGGCGTCCTGAGGGGGGCCAGGAGGTTCTCGCTGGCCTTGAAGGCGGTCTCGGTGGTCGCTCCGCCGTACTGGTTGGAACTGACAACGAGTATCTCGGGGAATTTCTCTTTAATTGCGTCGAGGAAGCCCTGCTCGCGGTTCATGGTGCTGGCTGAGCCCTCCTGGTATCGGAGCATTACTACCTTTCCTTTGCCCTGCAGGATGTTTCCGAGGTGTTCGCCGCCCTTGTAGCCTCCCTTATAGTTGTCGGTGGCGACGAAGCTGACGTAATCATCGCTCTTGAGGCCGCTGTCTATGATTACGACAGGGATGCCGTTGTTTACGGCGTCCTTTACGGGGGTGCGAAGGGCCGCATCGTCGAGGGGTGCAAGCACGATTCCTGTCACCCCGCGCGTGACGAAATCCTCGACTACTCTTATCTGGGATTCGCGATCGTCCTCTTTCAGCGGGCCTTTCCAAATGATTTCGACGTCCAGTCCGGCAGCCTTTAGCTCTTCCTGCGCCTTTATCGCTCCGGCGTGAATCGATTTCCAGAAGACGTGAGTAGTGCCCTTTGGAATAACTGCAATTCGGTATTTGGCGGTTTTCGCGGCGTTCGGGTCGCCGCCGGAACTTTGTCTCTTCCTGCACCCGACGACGGCGAAAAGAACAGCAGCCACGACGAAAAGAATAGAAACAATTCTTGTCTTTTTCATAAGTCGCACTCCCAAAACCTGATTTTACTGGATCACCGACATCATATCTCCCAGACCGTCGGCGTTGATGCAGACCCGACAACCCGGTCAGGAGAGTATAATAGCACCGGCGAATCGCTGCAAGGAGGCATTTGGAAAAAATGGCGGCGCAAGATGTTCAACGGTGCCTGTATTCCGGCAATACGAGCATCGAGCAACGGCAGGCAGGGAGATGTTTTCAGATTTTTTTGTCAGGAATGCCTTTGGCGTGTTGACATTGCCGAGCGGCGGGCTTAAGATAAGTGCTCGTTAGGAATTTCATTTTCGCGTGAGCACGGCGATTCCTGAGATTCCCTGTTTGGCATTACTTTCCTGAAAACAGACGTTTGACCCTTTGAAGGTCGTTTACAGACGTGCGAATTTTAGCTTTAATACCGGCTCGTTACAGTTCCACCCGTTTCCCAGGAAAAGTTCTCGCTAAAGATACCGGCAAATTCCTTATCGAGCATACTTGGGAGCGTGCTTGCGCGGCGGAGCTTGTCGATGAGGTTATCATCGCTACGGACGATAAGAGGATAGTCGCAGCGGCGGAATCTTTCGGGGCTCGGTGCGTTCTTACCGGCGCAGATCACCAGAGCGGAACGGACCGTATCGCAGAGGCAGTCGAGGGGATGGAAGCGGATATCGTTATTAATGTGCAGGCGGATGAGCCGGAAATCGAGCCGGGGAATATCGACAAGGTTGCCAGGCTGTTGATCGATAACGCGGACTACCCGATGGCGACGCTGGCGGCGGATTTCGCCACGGCCGAGCAGGTAGGCGATCCCAATATCGTTAAAGTCGTGACCGACAGCCGGGGGCGGGCGATTTACTTCTCGCGTTCGCCGATTCCGTATGACAGGGATGCCGGCGGCGTCGGGGAGGCCGACAGGTATATGCGGCATCTGGGGATATACGCGTATCGGAAGGATTTCCTGCTGAAACTGACGGCCCTGCCGCAGACACCGCTGGAGATGACGGAGAAGCTCGAACAACTGCGAGCGATAGAGAATGGGTTTGGAATACTCGTCGGGAAGGTCGAACGCACCTGTGACGGCATAGACACGCCGGAGCAATATGCCGAATTCGTGAAGCGGTATCAGAGTAAGAGCCGCAGAGACTGATTTGGATATTAGCCACAGAGGGCACAGAGATAAAAGAAAAGATTAGCCACAGAGGACACAGAGAACACAGAGAGCATAGAGATAAAAAATATCAGCCACAGAGAGCACAGAGATTTAATGAAATGGGGCAAGAGGATTGGGCTGAAAATATGGAAAAGAATCGCCCGGCTGTTTGGGAATAGAAAAATGGAAATCGACGCAGCAATAGACAATAGGAATACAGGTCTGGTCAAGAATCTCGCGATGCTGCGTAACACGCTGGATGTCTATTGTCTAATTTCTGCAAATTCGAACGCCATCAACAAGAGCAATGTTAGCACAAACTTCTTCACTTTTATAGAAATGTCTTGCCATCGCTTGATAATCCTCTACATCTGCAAGGTATTCGAGAAAGAGAACGTAAACCAAGGCAAAGTCAGATATGAACTCGACTCAATAGAAGGCTTGTTGAGGCATATACGCAACGAGAATAAGAATGTTTTGGACAAATTTGGCAAAGCGGCAGTTGCGGATTTCCTCCAAAAATATGGAGACGGCTCAGGGGAGAATGGCGTAGAAGCCATATCATCGGCTGTCGAGAATTTCAAGAGAAAGCATAGTAGGGCATTAAACAAATTCAAGACCGTCAGGGATAAGTGGCTGGCTCACTGTGAATCTGGATTCAACCCTAAGTATGCTCCATCATATGACATCATGGAAAAGCTGTTCAATTTCGGACTGGATTTTTATATGCTTGTTTCAAAAGCATTCCTTTCGGTAGGCCAGGCTGATTTGAATAAGAATAGAAAGGTCAAGATGGGTTTCAAGAGAATGCTGGAAGAACTTGGATTGAAAGAAATTAGGACTGAAATAGAATGACTGGTTGGGCTAAGAAACTGTGAGAGCCAGTGCGAATCTGTGTCCAACAATTCTCTGTGACCTCTGTGTCCTCTGTGGCTAAATAAAGACGAAT
>JAFGCD010000132.1 GCA_016932835.1 Sedimentisphaerales bacterium | reverse complement strand
GCTCGGCACTTGAGCAACAGCTATGATGCGCTGTCCAAGTCTGTCGAGAGGCTGTCGTCGGGCCTGCGTATCAACAGCGCCAAAGACGACGCCGCTGGGCTGGCTGTTCGCGAGTTGATGCGAGCGGACATTGCCGTCATTCAGCAGGGCGCCCGGAACGCCCAGGACGGCATCAGTATGCTGCAGACGATGGAAGGTGCTTTGGCGACTATCGACGACATTCTCGTTCGTATGCAGTCGCTTGCCGAGCAAGCAGCGACGGGTTCTTATTCTTCGGCTCAGCGAAGCATTATGCACAACGAGTTCGATGAAATGCGTCAGGAGATCGATCGTATCGCCGGGGCGACGAAGTTCAACGGTATCAAGATGCTTGATAACACGACTACCGTTTCGATCCACTTTGGCGAGCTTACGACCGACAAGATTGACATCGCCGGGAGCAATATGACCAGTGCTTCGGGCGGTCTTGCCATTACAGCTCTGGCGATTGACACCGCGGCCAGCGCCAAGGCGGCCTTGGCCACTCTGGACAGCGCAATCGGCACGAAGGACACCGCACGGGCGAAGTTCGGTTACAAGATGAACCGTCTTGAAGGCACGGTCAATGTTCTCAACATTCAGGCTGAGAATCTGCTGACAGCGGAATCGCGTGTTTCGGACGTCGATGTGGCCACGGAAATGGCTGAGATGACCAGGAACCAGGTGTTGGCACAGGCAGGCATTTCGATGCTTGGACAGGCCAATACTATGCCGCAGATGGCACTGAGCCTGCTGAGGTAACAGCAGTATCTGCTGTTTGGAAGTATATCGAGGGAGATGACTGAGCACGAAGCATAAGTCATCTCCCTATTAATGGAGTTTGTATCAACTTGATACCACATCTTCACCGGTGGAACAAGTGAATGACATTCGGGCATTGAAGGCCCGGCAACTTATGGCGGAGTAAAATATATGAACGGAGTCTCGGCATATCAAGAAGCATCGATCGGCACGGAAAGCAAAGGTCGCCTCATAGTAATGCTCTACGACGGAGCAATCAAATTCATGCGTTTGGCCATCCATGAGATGGAGGCAAATAACGATGAGGCGAAAGGCCGGTACATAAACAGAGCTCAGGACATCATCAACGAACTGAACACAGTCCTGGACATGGAAGCCGGAGGTGAGATATCGGCCAATCTGCGCAAGCTCTATCTGTTTATGAACAGCCACCTCTCACAAGCCAACATAAAGCGCGATCCTGAGATGATTCGTGAAGTCATCACGTTGATGGACGAGCTTAACAAAGGCTGGCGTGCGATTAGCAGTTAATAATCTTTCCCGGGTATTGTGGTGCTCCGGGTACTCGAGATTTTTCCTAATCGATTCGAGAATGTCAACATGGCCACAGGATGGCTGAGTATTCTTTAAAAGAAGGAGAAAGACATGTTAGCAATCAAGAACAATTTGATGTCGGTAAATGCCGCACGTCACCTCAGCGACAGCTATGACGCCTTGTCCAAGTCTGTCGAGCGGCTCTCGTCGGGCCTTCGCATCAACAGCGCCAAAGACGACGCTGCGGGACTGGCGGTTCGTGAATTGATGCGGGCTGATATAGCCGTCATCCAGCAGGGGGCGCGAAATGCCCAGGACGGCATCAGTATGCTGCAGACGATGGAAGGGGCTCTGGCGACTATAGATGAAATTCTGGTCAGGATGCAGTCGCTGGCCGAACAGGCCGCTACGGGTTCGTATTCTTCAGCTCAGCGCAGCATCATGCACAACGAATTCCAGGAGATGCGTCAGGAGATCGACCGTATAGCCGGCGCGACGAAGTTCAACGGGATCAAGATGCTCGATAATACGACGACGGTCTCGATACACTTCGGCGAACTGACCTCGGACAAGATCGACGTAACCGGCAGCAATATGACCAGCGCGTCGGGCGGTCTTGCCATTACGGCTCTGGCTATCGACACCGCGGCCAGCGCCAAGGCGGCCTTGGCCACTCTGGACAGCGCTATCGGGACCAAGGATATAGCGAGGGCCAAATTCGGTTACAAGATGAACCGCCTCGAGGGTACGGTGAACGTTCTCAATATCCAGGCTGAGAACCTGCTGACAGCCGAATCCCGCGTTTCGGATGTCGATGTGGCTACGGAAATGGCGGAGATGACCAGAAACCAGGTCCTCGCCCAAGCCGGTATTTCAATGCTGACCCAGGCCAACGCAATGCCGCAAATGGCGTTGAGTCTGCTTAGCAGATAATAGCAGCAGCAAAAAGTGGAAATGACAATCAGGGGCCGGCGGAGCGACGGCGAGTCCGTTGAGCTGCGGCCCCTTTCATTTCTCATGGGGTCCTTAAAGATTCGGCTGTCTGGAAAAAACTGCCCATTTACAGGCATTTATGCCGATGTTTTATAGTGAAAGGCTGATTCTCGGACGCTCGTGCCTTAGTGCTTCGTCCGGTGGGGGGCGTTTCAGAGGTAAGTTTCGCTGACTTTGCGACTGAGAATACAGATGTTCGGCAACGATAGCAGCAAACCGGCAGAGACTTTTATTGGTGAGCCGTCCTGTGGAGGGCATTCAGCGTCCGAGTTTCTTGCAGCCGCGGCGGAGGCGGTCAGATCAGGACGACGCGACTACGCCGCAGAGGTCCTTGATGACCGGGCGATTGCCTCGGTTTGGCGGATTTTTGAAGCGGATCGATCCAGGACAGACCTGCTATCGGCATTGGCTGAGATATTGGCCCAAATCGGGCGGGTGGATGAAGCCGAGCGGTGCTACGAGAAACTCCTCGAATCCGGTCCGAATGCAGCGATTTACAACAAGTTAGGATGCCTGTTCCAATGCACGGGGCGATTGTCCGAAGCCGGCGAATACCTCCAAAAAGCGGTCCGGACCGAACCCAATAAGCCTGAATTATGGGCCAACCTCGCCAGGGTACTGATGGAAATGGGGCGTATGCAGGAAGGCATTGAGTTGTTGAGAAGGGCGGTAGAGAAAATGCCCGACAACTCGCAGGCTCACTCAAATCTTCTGTTTCGGCTTCATCAAATGCCGGAATTGAACCGGCAAAGGCTCTTCGAAGAACACAAGCGGTGGGGCCGGCTTCATGCCTCGGCGGCGTCGGCCGGGACAGTGCACCACAATCTGCCGGATCCCGAACGAAGGCTTCGAGTCGGTTATATCTCGCCTGATTTTCGCAGGCATTCCGTGGCATATTTTTTCGAGCCGCTTCTCGACGGACATGATCGGCGTGAAGTTGAGATCTATTGCTATGGAAACGTCGAGTTTCGGGACCAGGTTACCGAGCGTTTGGCCCGGAAATGCGACCAGTACCGTGACATTCGCAATCTTGACGACAAAGCCGTTGCCGAGTTGATTGAGCAGGACGGGATAGACATTTTAGTGGATCTTGCCGGTCATGTCGGCGACAACAACCTGCTTGTCATGGCGCGCAGGCCCGCCCCTGTTCAGGTTACCTGGCTGGGGTATCCCGATACTACCGGTTTGACGGCGATAGATTATCGTCTGACGGATACCTTTACCGATCCGCCGGATTCGGGGGCCCAGCGGTTCTACACCGAGGAACTGGTTTACCTGCCGGATGGTTTCCTCTGCTACAGTCCGCCGGATTTCGCTCCTCCCATAGCTTTGCTGCCTGCCGAGAAGGCCGGCTTCGTAACGTTCGGGTCCTTCAATAATAGTTGTAAGATTAACTCGGTAGTAACAGAGTTGTGGGCGCGGGTCTTGCGTGCAAACGCTAATTCGCATCTTCTTCTCAAGCTCAAAGGCGGCGGCGAACCGCAGATCAGAGATCGCTATCTGAAGGAATTTGAAAAGGGCGGCATTGGCCGCAGCAGGCTCGATATTCTGGGCTGGCAAGGGCCGAGCGAGCACCTGCGGTCTTACGCCCGGATGGACATTGCCCTGGATACCTATCCGTACAACGGTGCTACGACGACGTGCGAGGCTCTTTGGATGGGCGTTCCAACGGTTTCGCTTGTCGGACAATGTCACGCCTCACGAGTGGGCCTGAGCATATTGAGCCGTGTGGGCCTGGGATTTTTTGCGGCTTCGACAGCGGATGAGTATGTGGCCAAAGCCACTGCACTGGCCGGCAATCTCCCGGCTCTTGCACAGATTCGCTATTCGATGCGGGCGCGCATCGCGGCTTCGGGATTGTGTTATACGAGGGGGTTCGCATCGCAAATCGAATCGGCCTACAGGCAGATGTGGTATCGGTGGTGCCAATCGCCGTTGCGAAGGCAAAAGAAAGCCATTGGAATGGCTTTGCCTGTTGCCGAGACGACCGTCCAGCCGGCAGCGAGGCGCAATTCGGAGGTTCGCAGTGATACATTCTCACAGAGGACATGATTCTATGAAACGATTCGCACTAATCGGGGCCGCGGGGTACATCGCTCCGCGTCACATGCAGGCGATAAGCCGGACCGGCAACAGCATAACAGCCGCTGTCGATAAAAGCGATTCGGTCGGCGTCATCGACAGTTATTTTCCCGATGCCGATTTCTTCACGGAATTCGAGCGTTTCGACCGGCATATAGAGAAGCTCAGACGCGAAAAAGGATATGGAATCGACTACGTATCAATCTGTTCGCCGAACTATCTTCACGATGCCCATATTCGATTTGCCCTTCGGGTGGGGGCCGACGCTATCTGCGAAAAGCCGTTGGTTCTGAATCCGTGGAATGTCGATGCTCTATCTGCAATCGAGGGTGAGACGGGACAACGGGTTTACAATATTTTTCAACTGCGTCTTCATCCGTCAATCGCGGCGCTCAAGGAGCAGGTTCAGGCGTGCGGCAGGGATACAAAATACGATGTTGACCTTACGTATATTACGCCTCGTGGCAGGTGGTATATGTTTTCGTGGAAGGGCGACGAGAGTAAATCGGGCGGGATTGCCACGAATATTGGCATTCATTTTTTCGATATGCTGATATGGGTATTCGGGGGCGTTCAGGATATTCGAGTGAATGTATCCGAACCGAGACGCAACGCGGGGTTTCTCGAACTTGAGAAGGCGAGGGTTCGCTGGTTTCTGTCGATTGACGGCGGTGATTTGCCGGTGCAGCCGGACAGCGAGGATGCGGGAAGCTACCGTTCAATCAAGATTGACGCCCAGCAAATACTGTTTTCGAATGGATTCAAGGACCTGCACACGCAGAGTTATGCCGAAATTCTCGGCGGCCGGGGCTTCGGGCTCGCAGAAGCGCGTCATTCGATAGAGACGGCGTACGCCATCCGAAAAGCCGAGCCAATCGGCCTTAAAGGTGATTATCATCCGCTGCTCGAACGGTCAAGAGTGTGCTGTTGATTTTTGCAGGGTGCTAACCTGCTGCTGCATGGAATAGCACGGGTAAGTTGTTATGTCTGATACTTTTTATTTTGCCCATGAGTCAGCGTGTATCGATCAGCCTTGCGTAATCGGCAAGGGTACGAAGATCTGGCATTTTTCACATGTAATGAAAGATGCTCAAATCGGTCGGGATTGCATACTCGGCCAGAACGTTCACGTTGCCGGTGGGGTTGTTATCGGCGACAACGTCAAGATACAGAATAACGTCTCGCTCTACACGGGTGTTATTGTCGAAGACGATGTGTTTCTCGGCCCTTCCTGCGTTCTTACGAATGTTACCAATCCGCGTTCGCAAGTCAGAAGGCATGATTTATATGAGAAGACGATTCTTCGCCGAGGCGCGACGATAGGCGCCAATGCCACTATTGTCTGCGGTGTGGAATTGGGAAAATATTGTTTTATCGCGGCAGGGACGGTTATTGCCGAGGATGTGCCGGACTATGCTCTTATGGTGGGAGTGCCCGGCAGGCAAAAAGGGTGGATCAGTCGGCACGGCGTACGGCTCGGCAGGCCTGATTCGGCCGGGATGATGACCTGTCCGGAAAGCGGCTACCGATACGAATTGACTCGGGAGGGTGTCGTGCGGTGCGTTGATCTGGATGAGGATGAACCTCTTCCTGCGGACAAGGCGGTGGGCAAAGTCAGATATGATGAGTTGAAGGGGATTTGATGGGTCGGACATCCGCCGAAGCGGCGACAAACATACAGACGCCTCTGCTGGACCTTAAGGCACAGTATTCTTCGATCAGGGACGAGGTTCTTGCGGCGGTCGAAGAGGTTCTGGAATCGCAGCGGTGCATAGGCGGCCCGAAAGTAGCCGAGCTCGAAGAACAAATAGCCGCTGCGAGCAACTGCAAATTTGCCCTCGGCGTCTCCAGCGGGACCGATGCTATCCTCAATTGCCTGATGGGCCTTGGTATAGGTCCCGGCGACGAAGTCATCACGACGCCATTTACCTTTTTCGCTACGGCCGGCGGCATTGTGCGCCTCGGGGCCAGACCCGTATTTGTGGATATCGATCCTGCAACTTACAATATCGATCCGGCCGGCGTCGAAGAAGCTGTCACCGGCAGGACCAAAGCTATCCTCCCGGTGCATCTTTTCGGCCAGATGGCTGAGATGGATGCGATTATGGCCGTTGCCGAGAGGCACAATCTGGCGGTTATCGAAGACGCCGCCCAAGCCATCACCGGCACGTACAAGGGCAGAAAGGCCGGCAGTATAGGCACAGCGGGGTGCTTCAGTTTCTTTCCCAGCAAGAATCTCGGCTGCGCCGGCGACGGGGGCATGATTGTCACCAATGACGAACGGTTCTACAGTCGAATCAAGGCCATGCGCAATCACGGCGCCGAGCCCAAGTATTATCATAAACTCATCGGCGGCAATTTCCGGCTGGATGCGATCCAGGCCGCGATTCTTCTTGTCAAGCTTCCTCATCTGGACGGCTGGGCGGAGGCTCGTCGCCGCAACGCCGCTTTCTACGATGAGAAGTTCAAGGATACCCCGGTCAGGACGCCCGTTGTCAATCCGGATTGCAGGAGCGTGTATAACCAGTATGTCGTTGGGGTTGCCGATCGCAACGGTCTTGTCACTCATCTTCGCGAAAACGGCGTCGGCTGTGAGATATACTATCCACTGCCGCTGCATTTGCAGGAATGTTTTTCATATCTGGACTATGGAACGGGCGATCTGCCGGCTTGCGAAAGGGCGGCGGGAGAGGTCCTGGCTATCCCGGTGTATCCGGAGTTGACCGAGCAAATGAGAGAATATGTCGTTGCCACCATCCTGGGATTCTACGCATAGGCTGCTGTTTCCGGCGGCTTTGGCCCGAGCCTGCTGATGCTATTCGCCCGGCACGCTTGCCAATTACCATAATCACACTCCAGCCGACCGGCAACGCATAATTTCTCGCATCGCGTCCGAGTTCCCTTCGGTTTTGTTGTTGAATGTTTGGATTACAGGCGGTTTTTTTCTATCACTCTTGAAGTTTTTGCCGATTGCTGCCATAATCTCTGGCGCATTGGTTGAGAGATGCAGCTTTGGCAATGCATGGGGTAGGTGAACAAAGAGAAAGGATAAGTAATATACGCATATGATCGAGTGTCCTTCATGCAAGTCTGAGAATGGCGACCATGCTTCTACCTGCCGGCAGTGTTCGGCTGCTTTGTACGGAGTTGACCCGGTATGTTCAATGCCGATTTTTGGAGGCACAAGCGTCGGGCAGGTGCTCGATCGTCGATATGTAATAACCCGCCGGCTCGGCTCAGACGGCATGGGCATCATGTACCAGGCCGACGATGCTGAAGAGGATATTTCCGTACTTATAAGAGCTCTGCCGAAGGTCATTCCGGACAACGCCGAGAGCATGGAGCAATTACGCCGACGGGCCGGCGATCTTCTGAATCTCTCACATACAAACATCGTCTCGCTCCTGGCATTTGATCTTGACGGTCCTGTGAAATACTTTGTTTTCGAGTACATCGAAGGCGAAACTCTCCGGGAGAGGTTGTCTTCCGGCGGCCCGCTGAGCGTCGAGCAGGCCGGAGCGGTGTTTACACCTCTCGGAGACGCCCTCGATTATGCCCACAGCCAGAACTATCTACACCGGGACATTAATCCCTCGAATATCCTCCTCGCATCGGACGGCTCACCCAGGCTTATGAATTTCGATATCACGCGATGGGTTAAGGATGCGTTGGCCGGTACCGAAGACGACTTACTCGACGACGCCTTTCTATTCTCGGCCCCCGAGCAGTTCAGTAATGCCAAACTCCAGCATCGCAGTGACATATACTCATTCGCAGCCACAATTTATCACTGCCTCTGCCGCCCGCCGCTAATTTGGCGGGGGTGGATGGAATACCAGGTACTGAACGAGCAGCCCGCTGCTCTGCGTGATCTTGATGACAGGCAGAATGCAGCCTTACTCAAGGCCCTTTCTCGGGATTGCCGATTCAGATACCGCAGCACATACAAATTTTTTGCCGATCTCAATCTCGGCGCAGCCGTCTCATCCATACCTGAGAAGAGAGACGATGGGCATAAGAGTCTGGCCGAACAAGCCGTCGGACAAGTTGATGCCGAGATCGGTGCGGAACTGCGAACCCAAACTCAGGAGAGAGTTAAAGCCGAGCAGAAAGCCGAGGCTGAAGCCAAGGCAAGGGTTCAGGCCGATGCCAACCTCCGGGTTGAAAACCAGGCGAGATTCGAAGCGGAGCGAAAAGCCAAGGCCGAAGCCGAAGCAAGAGCGGAAGCTGAGCGGAGGGCCGTTGCCGAGGCCGAGGCAAGGGCCCAGGCCGATGCCAGGCTCCAGACTGAACAGCAGGCGAGATTCAAGGCCGAGCAGAAAGCCAGGGCCGAAGCTGCAGCAAGAGCCGAGGCGGAAAGTCTCGCACGCGTGCAATCCGAGTCTCTCGCTGCTCGAATAGCCGAGGCGGAGGCAAAACTGCAAGCCGAGGCCGATGCCAGGGCGAGAGCGGAGGAACAGGCGTCCGCCGAGGCCAGGGAGAAGGCTCGTCTCGAAAAAGAACTCAAGAGAAGGGTCGAGCAGGCGGAAATTGAAAAGGCGCGTCTTGAAGCCAAACAGGAAAGAAGAGCCGAAGCCGAGGCGAGAAGATCGGCCAAAGCGGAGGCCCGTGAAAAAGCAAGAATCGAGAAAGAGTCGCGCAAACAGGCGAAGATCGAGGCTCGTCAGGAGGCCAGGAGCAAAGCTGCAATTACGCAAGAGGCCCCAAAAGCGTCTTTAATCGACAAGCAGGCCAAAGAGTATGCGAAGCAACTTGCGCGAGTTTCCGAGAGACCGGCATCCGAAGTCGGCATAGGAGTCGATTTCGAGCAGGGAGGCGTTTTGCTCGACGAATTGTGCGTGACATCTGAATTGGAAACCGCGGGTGGCGCCCCGGGACGCAGAAAGCTGGGCATGGTATTGGCCTTGGCAGTAGTTGTCGCCCTGGTTATCGCCGGTGTCTTTTACGTCAGGAAGCTCAAGTCTCCGAGACAGGCGGTGCAGGTTTGGACGCAGGCGAATGTGCTCGCAGCGCAACAGGATTACACAGAGGCTATCACCGCCGCCAATTCTCTCATTGCAAGATTCCCGGAATATGCGCGGAAGCAAAGCGTTCCGCAAATAAAACTCATGTGGGAAAAAGCACTGGCAACCGATAAGGCTCGCCATGTATGGGCCGAGGCTAAGCAGTGTGCTGCGCAGTCGAAATACGATCAGGCAATTGACAATGCTGTTTTGCTGCTGAACAAGTATCCGGATACGCCCTTTGCGGCCGAGGCGACGGCGAATCTGCCGAAATGGCGAAAGCTTGTCTCAGTTCGTGAGGAGGTCGGCAAGCTGCTGACAAAAGCAAAACTCGCCCGCGATGCCAACGACCTGGATGCTGCGCGGGGGGCTCTTGGCTCGGCTCTGGAACTTGATCCTGAGAACGGTGCGGCAGAGGTGATGAAGGCACAGATCGAGGCCGCCAAGGAAGCTGAAGTGCTGGTTCGGCAGATAGCCGAAGAGAAGCGCAGGCAGCTCGATGAAATCAAGGCCAAGGCTCTGGCCCGCCAGGAGGCCGGTGACTGGGAAGAGGCTATCGACCTTTATAACAGAGCTTCGGCACTGGATCCTGCCGATGTTGAAATAACCGCACAATTGGCGTTTTGCCGGTACAATCTGCACTTCTCCAACGCCGATGCCGCGCGTGCTACCGGGGATTTCGGCTCTGCGGTAAATTTCTACACCGAAGCGCTTGCTCAGACCAGCGATCCGGTACTGAAGCGACGGGCCGAATCAATCATCGCCGAACTCGAGGCCAGAAAAGAAGCTGAGAAGAACAAAGGTGAAGTCCAGAGTTGGGTGAACATGGCGGGCGAAGCTGAAAGCCGGGGGGATTTTCCGACTGCCGTCGAGTGGTATCGAAAGGCGTCTGACGCAAACGATCCCGGCGCAATGTATAAACTCGCCCTTGCGTACCATAACGGCAGCGGTGTAGAGCAGGATATCACGCAAACCATAGGATGGTTTACAAAGGCCGCCGATGCCGGCATCAGCGATGCTATGCTCAGGCTTGGATTGATTTACCATGCCGGCGACGGAGTAGCCAAAGATCTCGGCAAGGCGCTGGAATGGTACAAAAAGGCGGCGGACGCCGGCAATGCCGAGGCAATGCATAATCTTGGAGCGATGTACTACACGGGCCAGGGTGCTTCTGCGAACGTGCAAGAGGCGATCCGATGGCTGGAGAAGGCCGCGCTGGCCGGCAATGTTCAGGCTATGTACAACATCGCCGTAGCATATTACAACGGCGACGGCATCGAAAAAGACTACGACAAGGCCGTCGGCTGGTTCCGAAAGGCCGCCGATGCGAATGATGTCCCGGCGATGTATAACCTGGCGCTGGCGTATCTGGATGCTGGCAATTACCAGAACGCCAAACAATGGCTCACCAGGGCTGCTAAGGGGGGCAGCACCGAAGCGGTTTACAATCTCGGAGTGATGTACCATAACGGTCTCGGCTTTGCGAGGGATTTCGAAGAGGCTCGCCGGTGTTACCGAAAAGCCGCTGAAGGCGGGGACACCAATGCGATGGTGAACTTAGGTCTTCTGCACAGCGAAGGGCTCGGCATGCCGGAGGATCCTGGAAAGGCTGTGGAATGGTATCTGAAGGCCGCCAACGCAGGCAATCCGCGAGGGATGTCTAACCTGGCGATGGCGTATTACAACGGTGCTGGTCTGGCCAAGAATCCCCGGAAAGCCGTCGAATGGCTTCAGAAGGCGGCCCAGCTCGGTGAGAATATGGCAATGTTTAATCTTGGATTGATGTATCAGAATGGCTGGGCGGTCACAAAGGATACCGCCAAGGCTGTCGAATGGTACAAGAAAGGCGCGAATGCAGGCGACGCCCAGGCCATGTACAACCTTGCAGTTATCTACCGGTCGGGTCAGGGTGTCGGTAAAGATCCCAATCAAATGCTTAAGTATCTCAAGGAAGCGGCAAAGTCAGGGCATTCTGAGGCGCAAAAGGATCTGACCAGTCTCGGCGAGACCTGGTAGTTGTCGTTCTCGGTGCGACGATTCATTTTGTTAGAAGCTTTTATTTCAGGCAGCCCGTGCTGATATTATTGGTGGTCGGTCGGTGATGTATTAAAGAGCCGGGATGAGACATTTTATCGAATCATTTAATCTAAGGGGCGCACTCGAAGGGCGTCGAAGAGCGTGCTGGATGTGGGCAGTCTCGATTCAGCTTATCCTCGGAGTTGCCGCCGTCTGTTCGTCGCCGCTTGTCGGCGAGGGAAAGATATTCATTCGATTCACCAATCTGCGTACCGATGGCTCCGAGATTATTATTCGTGTGCATGTTGTTCCCAATAGTGATAAGCCGTTTGGGTGGGCTGGCTGGACGACGTATGTCGGCAGGGAAGAGGGTGAGCGGAAGGACCTTCAGGGTAAATGGCTCGGGGCCGGGCAGCAGACTGCGTGGATCGATGTCGGCAGGGGGATGAATCTGCGGGGGACTCGGAGCCCTGAGACTTATCTGTCGCCGATTCTTTGCGGTGTGGAGACTGCCGAGAACAAGAAAGGGCTGCACCTTCTGGCGGAAATTGCGACAGGTCCGGGGCAGGGGATTATGAGACGGATTGAGGTGCACAAGGACGACCTGCAGTCTGGCAAGGAGCGGTCGTATCCGTGGATATTGGGCTACAGCGTTTGGAATGGGAGCGGGCCTTTTCTGCCGACGCTGGGACTTCTTGTCCCGTCTCGGCCTGAGATTGCATCGCGAGTCTATACGCTCGAAGAGGCAATGGCCTGGCAATTGGATTTTATCGAGGAGTTTCCGAAGACGGGTCGCAAGCCTGCGAAGTTCGTTTTTGTGACTCGGGGCCGGCCGAGGATTGTTGATGCGCTTGGTTACAATGGCTATCCCGCCGGCACGGTCGAGGGTAATTTCGGGGACGAGATTTGGATTTCGATCAAGATGCCGCAGGAGGAGCAGAATCAGCGATTTCGCGAGTATCTCAAGGGAAGGGGATTTGATCCGCTCGAATTCATCGGCGATGATGAACTTGGCAAGGCCAGGCAGTTGAGCAGGCAGGAGCAGTGGGGGTTTGTCAGGATTTCGCCGTCGTTGCCTGAGCGGCCGAAGCAGTTCTACGAATCGGCTAATTACCGTTATCTATTGTGGTACGAGGAATTGGCCGAGCGAACGAAGGCGTTCGAGAAGAAGCATCCCGGCAAGCGCGTTCTTACGGGCGCTAATTTCAGCCCTCACATGAATGTCTGGCCTGATGTGAGGCAGTGGATAGGGCCTTTCCAGGCGGGCGCGCTGACGATGACGTGGACGGAGGACTGGTGGTGGCAGTTGCCTGAAGTGTCGCCGCAGGCCTATGGATACCTGCTGGATGCCTTTCGGCTGGCTGGTTCTTATAAGGGCGCGCCGTGTCAGTTCTACGTTATGCCCTTCACTGGTAACTCTGCGGACAATTTTCGGCGGATGAATGCTCTTGGGTTGGCGCATAATGTCAAGATTCTGAACCACTTCCATACCGAGAACCAGGTCTTGACGACATGGGATTATGTCAGCGTTATGGACAGCCCGCAGACATACCAGGCTATTTGTGACGTTATTCGCGATGCCGGCGCGGTCGAGCATCGTCTTTATCCTGGCAAGCCCGAGAGAGCCGAAATCGCGATTATGCTGTCTCGAGCGAGCGATACCTGGGATACCGAAGACCTTGGCGGCAGCGGGCATCTTTACAGCGCAAAGTACAATATGAATAACGAGGAGCGCAAGGCAATCTGGCTTGCGCTTCGACACGCGCAGTATGCTGTGGATCTTATCACGGATGAAGATATCGCCGATGGTCTGCTCCGGCCTTATAAGGTGTTGTACGTTGTGGGTTCGGAGATGCTGCGAGCGGCGGCAGGGCCGTTGAAGGAATGGGTCGGGGAAGGAGGCATTGTTTATGCCGCCGGGGGCGCCGGGCTTCTGGATGAGTATCATCTTTCGATAGAGGCATTACCGGAGATGTACGGTATTGACGGGCACGAGCTTGTTCGGCATAGCCGGCATATTCGACCTCGCCATACGCTCAAAGAAATCAAGCCTAATGATACGATGAATATCGTTGGAATGGAGGGGCTTTCAGGTGAGATGAAGTTGCCGGCATATTTCTATCGCGAGATTTTTGACGTTGAAGCATCGGACAGGACGCCGGGTATTTATGCAAGTGACGGCAAAGCCGGGATGGTCGTTAATCGATTCGGGAAAGGTCGGACGATTCTCTGCGGCTGCCTGGCTGGTATCGCTTATGTTCAGCCTGCGGTTACCGCGTCTTCTCAGGTTCTGCCTGCGGCATTTTCGGATAATGTTCGACGGCTGCTTAGCGTTCCGGCAGAGCTGGCCGGGGTGGTTCGGCCCGTCGAAACGTCCGACCCATTGGTGGAGGCGCAGTACTTCAGCGGCTCGGAAGGAGATATTGTAGTTTTGGTTAATTGGCGAGAGAGGACGGCGGAGGAACTCGTGGTTCGATTTCCCGGGAAGCGCCGTATCAAGCAGGTCCGCAGTCTGCGGTCGGCGGGTTACTTCGAGGGGCATTTGCACGAACAGAATAGCGGCGAGCTTGAGGTTACACGCAATGAAGGCGTTCCGGAGGTTAGGCTGAATTTGGGGGTTTCAGATTACTTAGTTGTGGATTAACGCCAGGGCTAAAATTTATATTAAAGTCCTTGATACTCCATGTTTGTGCGACGAGGGTGAATTGCGGTTTTAGGGGTTAAAACGGTCTTTCATGCCGGGTCATTAGAGGGATTATTTATTTCCTGGATTTTGCCGATTGGGCCTTGATTGGGCGGATTGTTGTGTTGATAATTGACGTATTGTCGTGCGAAGTCTGTGATTTAGCGTGCGGCAGAACGACGGGGCGTCTGATGAACCTAATTTCTTTTCGCAGCAGCCTGTCGTTCGGATACCAAGGTATGAGAGAAAAGCCGGCATGAAAGGCTCGATGAATAGTTGAGGGTACTGCCATTCCTCCTGAGATACGGCGAGGCCGGAGACAGAGATGATTCATGAAAATGAGGTCATAATGTTCGTGTTGGGGTTGGGCGTTCTGATATTCATACTTGCAAACTATGCTTATCTCAAGCGGATTCCATCAGCCGGTATTCTTATAGCCGGCTTCTGTGTGCTCGTGGTGGGTTGGGCGATGACGGTTTTAGAAGGCTTTTTATGGGAGAACTCTCTGAACTTCATCGAACACACGTGCTATGCCGTAAGCAGTGTCCTGGTGGCGGTATGGTTCTGGAGCACGTTCGGAAGAACAAAGGAGAATTCGTAGTGCGTACCGTAGCGTATTTTGATTTTATATTCTTTCTGGGGCTTGCGCTCAGTCTTGTTTTTCTATTGAAAAGCCGGAAGCCCGTCTTTCAGCGCGGTACGAGGCTTTTATTGGCGGGGTTGGCGTCAGTTATGCTGTTTCATGCTTTCTGCCTTGCTATGGAATGGTCGGGGGCGACAAGCGCACTGGAAACGCTTGAAGATTTTCTCGGAGCCTTGATTCCCATGTGGTGGGCTTTTGTTTTCTATGCCCTTATCCTTGAAATCACCCATCGTGACATTCGCGAGAGCGAGGAGCGATATGCACTGGCTCAGAAAGCGGCGAACATCGGCAGCTGGGACTGGGATATTGTGCGGGGCAACTTAATATGGTCAGACCAGACAGATTTGATATTCGGCTTTGGGCCGGGCGAATTTGCCGGGACATATGACGGGTTTCTCGAACGCATTCATCCCGAAGACCGTCGGTCTGTGACCGATGCGGTTGATGCCTGTGTGCGGGGAGACGCCGATTACGCCATCGAACACCGCATTGTGCGGCCTGACGGCAGTGTGCGTTGGGTGTCGGAGACCGGCGATGTGACCCTGGACAAGAACGGCAAAGCTGTGCGCATGGTCGGAATAGTCCAGGATATCACGGATCGCAAATATCTGGAGGAACAGGAGCGAGAACATCAGACGCAGCTTGAGCATGTATTGCGATTGAGCACGGCTGGCGAACTGGCTTCAGGGATGGCCCATGAACTCAATCAACCCTTGACTGCTATAAGCGCATACGCTCAGGTTTACAAGAGAATGGTTGAGTCCGGCAATTTCAATTCCGAGAAGATATGTGAGGCGGTGGACGGGATTACCGAACAGGCTCTGCGAGGCGGCGAGATCATTCGTCGGATGAGAGACTTTATGCGCAAGCAGACGCCCAAACGCATTCGGGTCGACTTCAACAATATTGCCCGCGAGGCAATTGAATTGGTCAAGGCACGCGCCAGGAGCATAGGTGTGGTGTTGCAGCTTGAGCTTGCCGAAGAACCTTTGATGGTTTTTGCGGACAGGATTCAGATTCAACAGGTTATCGTAAATCTTCTGCAGAATGGTTTCGATGCAATGGGCAAAAATGGCATCTCCGACCGCATGCTGATCGTCAGGACATCGATGTCCGACCACAATACGGTCGAGATTGCAGTCGAAGATAAGGGCGAAGGTTTGCGTGATTCGGATACGGAAAAGGTGTTCGAGTCGTTCTTCACTACGAAGCCTGAAGGTCTCGGCATCGGCCTGTCTATCAGTCGCAATATCATCGAGAGACATCAGGGGCATAT
>JAFGCD010000131.1 GCA_016932835.1 Sedimentisphaerales bacterium | reverse complement strand
GCCAATATGGTAAGTCTCTGGGCCAACGAAGAATGGGATAAACACTGGAAAACGGTCGCATAACCGCCACAATCCTGACGGGCACCCCGAGCAGGATAGAACAACTCTAATCGTACAGACCCAGAAACCCAGGAAACTCAATATTCGTATCCGCCTCCCTTATTGGGCCAAACAGGGCATAAACGCTAGAGTCAACGGCAAACCCGTCGCCGGCGGAAGGCTCGGCACTTATCTGACGGTTGATAGAACCTTCAGAGACGCCGACCGAATCGAGGTCGAAATGCCCATGAGCCTCCATACCCACCCAATGCCGGATGACCCGACTTTGATGGCCTTTATGTACGGGCCCCTCGTACTCGCAGGGCAGTTAGGCGGAGGGGGACTTACCGACGAGAATACGCACACGAAGGATAACTGGTACAAGTTTGCGAAAGGCCTTGCCTCAGTCTCGCCGCTAATTGTCGATGCGGACAGCGTCACTGACTGCGTCAAGCCCGTACCAGGAAAGAGGCTGACCTTCACTACCATAGCCGGAGAGAAGAGAATAACTCTCGTACCATACCACAAGCTCTTCGACCAGCGATACGCAATCTACTGGCGAGTTCTCAGGAAGGGCAGTCCCGAACACAAGGCTCGTATAGTCGCAGAGAAAAAACGCAAAGCTATGCTCGCTAGGACCGTCGATACCGTTCTGATAGCGGTTCCTGAATCCGAGAGGGCGCACAACCTCAAGGCCGAACAAAGCAAAACCGGCGAGCATGGCGGCTTGAACTGGAGAGATGCGGCGCCGGGCGGTTGGTTCAGCTATGAATTCAAGGTCCTTGGCGACAGGGCAATGACGCTGCTTTGCACATTCTGGGGCAGTGACGTCGGCAGGACATTCGATATAATGGCCGACGGAAAGAAGATTGCCGCCGTCACGCTCAATAATAATGTGCCGGGCGAATTTTTCGAACAGCAGTATGACCTGCCGTTCGAGTTGATGCGAGGAAAGGACAAAGTGACGGTCAAGTTTCAGGGCCGCCAGGGGAGCTTGACAGGAGGCTTGTTCGGCTGCGCAATGCTTAAAGATGACCAAGCCCCGGCAGAAGACCAACATAAGCAGGCTTATCTGTTCTCATCATTCAGAGGCGACGGCGAGGACGGTCTTCATCTCGCATACAGCTACGACGGGTACAAATGGACCAATCTCGGCAAGACCTTTCTAACCCCCGAAGTCGGCGAGAGCAGGCTCATGCGAGATCCATGCATCATTCAGGGCCCCGACGGAAAATTCCACATGGTCTGGACCGCAGGCTGGTGGGAAAAGGGAATCGGCTATGCTAATTCAAACGACCTGATCAACTGGTCGAAGCAGAAATACATCGAGGTTATGGCCCACGAACCCGAAGCCAGGAATTGCTGGGCGCCGGAAGTCTTCTACGACGAGGCGGAAAAACAGTACTTGATCTTCTGGGCGACGACAATACCGGGAAGGTTTCCAGATACCGAGCAGAAAGGAGACCACAACCATCGCATATACTATGTCACCACGCCTGATTTTGAGTCATTCAGCAAGACGAGGTTGTTTTACGACCACGGCTTTAACGTTATTGATTCGACGATTGTCCGCGACGGCGGTCGCTATCTGATGTTTCTCAAGGACGAGACCCGAAATCCGCCTCAGAAGAATATCCGCCTGGCAACCGCAGCCAGAGCCGAAGGTCCCTATTCAGCCCCCTCTGAGCCTATCACGGGTCGATACTGGGCCGAAGGGCCGACAGCCATAAAAATAGGCGACACCTGGTTTGTTTATTTCGACAAGTACACAGAACACAATTACGGCGTCGTGGTATCGGAAGACCTCAAGAATTGGAATGACCTTTCCGACAGGCTCGTATTCCCGAAGGGTTCGCGGCACGGCACCGTACTGAAGGCCTCCGGCGATATACTTGAGCGATTGTTCGAAGACAGGTAGGGGCGGTTCAAATCGGTTTGATGCTTCGCAGGACGTCGCCGAGGCCGACTTCGGCATAGCATATCGAGGTGTCGGCGGCGCCGTAGTAGATCTTCACCTTCTCGTCCTCGCACAGCACCCCGCAGGAGAAGACTACATTCCCAAAGAAGCCCTCGCACTCATAATCGGTTTCCGGCTCAAATATCGGCTCGCCTGACCTGCCCAATACCTTCCACGGTTCGACGCTATCCAGGAGAACGGCCCCGAGGCAATAACGATTGTCCTCGTCAACGCCGTGATACACCTCGACCCACCCTTCAGGCGTTTTGAACGGCGTTGCCCCGGCGCCAATCTTGACCTTGTCCCATGAGTCTTGCCGAGTTCCAATCAGGCAGCGGTGATTACCCCAGCAACGCAGGTCCGGCGAATCGGCAATCCAGATGTCCTGCCTCCGGAAAAGGCCGGAATTGGGGCGATGAAGGGCGTAATATCGTCCTTTGATCCGCTCAGAGAAGATGGCAACGTCCTTGTTGTCCGGGCAGAAGATAACGCCGTGACGCTCGAACTTGCAAAAATCCTTCGTCGAGGCCAGCGCCGTCGTTATACCCAGCGGACTGGCCGCGACATAGCTCACGTGGTATCTTCCGTCGATGAAGCTGATGCGAGGGTCTTCTATCCCGAACGTTTCGTAATCGGCCCCAGCCGCAAATGCAGGCGAATCGTCGATATCGAAATTGACGCCGTCCGTACTGCGAGCCAGCCGCAAATGTGAAATCGACGTCAGGTATGTTCCTGCCGGCGTCACTATCAGCCTTGAATCCGAAAAATCATTAGACGGGTCGTTCTTGGAGAATTCTTTCAAGACGATTCTTCCCTGTGTAACGCTGTAAACACTGGCCAGTGCAACATCGGGGTGCCTGCTGACAGGCCTTTCCGCAACTCGCACCAGAAGGACAACCTCATCGCCGACCCGGACAACGCCGGCATTAAAAACGCCGATTATCTCGAAATCCTGCTCCGATGGTGCAATGTCAGCAGTTGTGATTAACGGATTGTGTGGGCAGCGATAAGCTTTCATTTATGGGCTCCTATGTTAAAAGTCTACTCCAATTCTCACTATTTTTTTACGCAAGTACTTGCTAATACGAAGTTTGGGAAATCTTCAAAGATC
>JAFGCD010000130.1 GCA_016932835.1 Sedimentisphaerales bacterium | reverse complement strand
GCCAATATGGTAAGTCTCTGGGCCAACGAAGAATGGGATAAACACTGGAAAACGGTCGCATAACCGCCACAATCCTGACGGGCACCCGAATCCTGGAAACGTCGATTTTCTTATTGAGATCGAGAATGATCATCCACCAGATGACAACTACTTTGTGCTAAGCCGTAATAATCTTCCTCTTTCGAATGGTGCCCCGCTTGGCGACATCTTCTGGCATCTTTATGATCCAACAGGGAGCGCGTTTTCAAGCGCTGACCTTTCTACAACGGCCCCGGTGTTGAGTGGCTGGCAATCAAATGTTCTTGGCTTTGGCGCAGATCGGAAATACGGCATATCTGCTCATGTAATTTCTGCTGTTCCAGAGCCAGCGACAATATTCCTATTTGGCATCGGTGGGCTGTTGTTTGCCAGAAGACAAGGCTAATCACGAATTTTTTTCCGGGGGGAAAGGAGACTGCAAGATGTCACGGACGACAACAATCATCATTACTACATCAATCGTTGTCTTTTTCACAGCCCCAACTTTCGCCGACTGGAGAGACGACGCTAGGGCGATCAGTATATCCGGCGGTGAAGATCACACGCTGGTTCTAACCAGGGACAAGTCGCTTTGGGCCTCCGGCCCCAATGGGAGTTCGGGAGCATACTACGGGGTACTTGGAACCGGCAGCACGAACTTTTATCTTACCGAGAAGTCACTCGTTAGAGTTCTCGGCGGGGATATGGGTACTCAATACATGGAGGCCATTAATGGCGTTGATGCCGGGTGGAAACACTCACTCGCGCTGGAAAGGTATGAGCCGAACGATCCGAATTATAGCGGATATGTCTGGGCATGGGGATGGAACAGCGAAGGTCAGCTTGGTGATGGTTCTGAAACTCCCCGCATTACGCCTGTTCAGGTTTTGCGTGGCGAGCAGGCGGACGATCCTTGTCAGCCCAGCGGGTATCTCAAACATATCGTCGGTATTTCGGCAGGTCGCAGCGGCGGCGAGGGCATGGAAGCATTGGCTCCGGAGGTCGCAGTTTCTTGCGACCTTGCGGCTGTGGAGCAGGAAAAGGCCGCAGTCGAGCCAGTCGATATGGACGCCATCATGCAGTGGCTGGCCGATGTCTGGCTTGATCCGGACGTTCGAAAGAGCATAGACGAAGAGAAATTCCTGAAATTCTACGAATCGCTGAGAGAGTTTTGAAGCTGAACATACTGTCGCAGGGTCCCAGCGAGTGTATAGGGCGGGTGGTTTCTCTCTGCGCATTGCGTTGGGATTCGTCGGCGGGTAATGGGCAGCCCTCTTGCCTGTTAGTTCAGGCAAAACTCTTGGCTTCGGATTTACTCATTCTCCGAAAGAGTCCTATTTTTGTTGCTTCCGAGGCCTTTTGCCGATTATATTCGGCTTGTGGTTAGGCAGAAAAGACATGACGACATTCTCGAGTTGTTGCGGGAAGAAGGCGCCGAGGCCGTCCGCAAGGCCCAGCGGGGACTGATAATCCAGCCCGGCGCTATCGGCGACTGCATCCTGACTCTCCCGCTGGCTGCATTGATGAAAGAGACACTTGGACTGGGAGGCATCGATATGCTGGGCCATGCCGAGTATATCGAATATCTGCCCGGCAGGAGTTGTGTCGATAGAATAAGCTCGATAGACCTGGTGGACATACACCGCCTGTTCGCAGAGCGAAATGAATTCGACGTTATCGACCGCGATCCGTTAATAAGCACGTTTGGCGGTTATGCGTGGATAGCGACGTTTCTGGGTGAACCGGGCAGCGACTTCGAGCATAATCTTGTCTATACCGCCAATTGCAGCGGCGCCTGCGAGATAGTAACGCTACCTGTAAAGGCGCCCGATGGTTTTGACGGGCATTTGACCGAGTTCCACGCCCGGCAATTCATTTCGCAAACCGGCCTGGCCGAACAAGCTTCAGAGATTCCCCAAAACGAGAAACTGCTAAGTGTTACTCAGGCGGATGCCGCCCAAGGCAAAAAACTGCTCAAAGAAGCCGGCATCGACTCCGACCGGCAGTGTGTCGTTATACACCCGGGCAGTGGCGGGCTGAAAAAGTGCTGGCACCTTGACAATTTTTTGGCTGTCGCGCAAGTGCTTCAACTGAAAGGACTACAGGTGCTTTTCTTGTTGGGTCCCGCCGAATTCGACCGATTCAGCACCGCAAAGATAGACAGGATAAACAATATCTCGCGTTCCCTTTCCTCACTTTCACTCACGCAAGTATTGGCATTGCTCAGTTGCGCCGATACATTCATCGGCAACGACAGCGGAATAACGCACCTGGCCGCCGGCTTGGGCGTTCCCGTGTTTGTCCTCTTCGGCCCCACCAATCCCTCGCTTTACGGCCCGATAGGCCCCAAAGTCACAGTCCTAAGCAGCTGTCACAAAACATTTGCGAAAAGACCATCCGTTACGCTCCAGAGGAAATTGATCGAAGCTGTCTTCTCCTAATCCCTCTTCCCGCCGCAAAAACCGGCTTTTTCGTCTGTAACGAGTCCTTGACTCTGCTACCGGCGGTGCTATAATAAAGTGTTTTAGGCGTTGCAGCATACGCTACGGAATCCGATACAAAGAGGCACTGGCATGCAGGAAAGAACCTTAGCTGAACTGGCCGAATATATCGGAGGGCGCGTATTTGGAGACCCCGACGTCGTCATCAAGTCGGCGTCAACTCTGGGGCGGGCCGAACGCGGTGATATCAGCTTCTTAACCAACCACAGATATGAAAAGCAACTCCGGACGACCAAGGCAAGCGCAGTTATCGTCGGCAAGGAAACGACGAACGCCACAGTACCTCTGCTCATTGCAGACGATCCCTATTACGCCTTCATGCAGGTCATGGTCCTGCTCCACGGCCATCGAAAACATAAGAAGGTCGGCATAAGCCACCACACCTCAATCGCGGACACCGCGAAAATTGGAGCAGATTGCCACATCCATAATTTCGTCACAATAGCCGACGATGCGAGAATCGGCGACAGCTGCACGCTGTATCCGGGTGTCTATGTCGGCCAAAACGTGCAGATCGGCAACGATACGGTGATATATCCCAACGTTACCATTTATGACGGCTGCAAGATAGGCAATCGTGTCATCATAAACGCCAATTCGACGATCGGAGAGGACGGATTCGGCTATGCAAGCCACGGCGGCCTCCACCACAAGATACCACAGATCGGAACCGTCATTATAGAAGACGACGCCGAAATCGGCGCACTCTGCGGTATTGAACGTGGAACCCTTGGGGATACTATAATAGGCGAGGGCAGCAAGCTCGGCGATTTGATTGCCATTGGGCACGGCACGAAAATAGGCGCCCACAGCCTGCTGGTGGCGCAGGTAGGGGTTGCCGGATCAACTACCATCGGCCAGCACTGTATCGTCGGAGGACAAGTCGGCATCGTGGGCCATATCAATATCGGCAACAACGTGACTATCGCGGCAAAATCCGGCGTAATCAACAACGTCCCGGACGGAAAGGTAGTCCTGGGCGCGCCGGCAATTGAAGCAGGCCAGGGAAGACGTGCGTATGGCATGATCCAACATCTGCCCGAAATGCGGCAGAATATCCGCAGCCTACAGAACAAGTTCGAACAGCTTGCTTCCGTTTTGGAGCATGAAGATACGAAGAAGGCTGAGCAATAGGCCATGAGTGATACAGGTATGCTTGGTTTGATTGCCGGGGGCGGAAGACTGCCCTTTCTTGTGGCCGCGGGGGCAAAGCGGGCCGGGCTCCGCGTGATTTGCGTCGGTTTGTCAGACAGCGCAGAACCTTCTCTCGCCCGTGAGGTGGACGTATTCTGCAAGGCCGGTGTCGCCCGACCGGGAGCATGGATACGCAAGCTCAAGAAACACGGAGTAACCGCTGCCATTATGGTCGGACGCGTTGCCAAGGAGAAGCTTTACACTCCCTGGCGAATCGTGCGGTATATCCCGGACTGGCGAGCAATCAGAATATATTACTGGCGCCTGCACGGCAAGAGCAAACTTTCGCCAATGCTCCTGGGCGCACTGGCGGATGAACTGGCAAGCGGCGGCATAATACTGGAGAATTCGACTATGTACTGTAAAGAGCACCTGGCGACAGAAGGCGTAATGACGGCAAAGGCGACACGCCCGTCGCTGCAAAGTAACGTTGACTTCGGTTGGGACATGGTCAGAAAACTCGCCGACCTGGGCATAGGCCAGGCGATTGCCGTAAAGGAATGCGAAGTCGTCGCAGTCGAGGCTCTGGAGGGAACCGCCGCGATGATCAAGAGAGCCGGCACTCTCTGCAAATCGGGCGGCTGGATACTTCTCAAGGCCTCCAAGCCGGATCAGGACATGCGACTTGATGTGCCATGTGTCGGCCCCGATACTATCAGAAGCCTGGCGGAAAACGGGAGCAAATGCCTGGTTATAGAAGCGGGCAAAACGATAATTATCGATAAACCTGAGACGATAAGTCTCGCCAACAAACTGGGGATAGCAATTCTCGGGAAATGAGTTCCTCACCACGCGCATACCGGAACCAAACCGCATGGCAACGTTTCCATTTGAGCTTCTGATCGAACAACAGTCTTCCGGCAGGCCGACTGAATCCCTGTTGTGCAAGGTTATTCTGCGCGCGATTCCCGGCAACAGAGAAGTCTATGATGCGATCTGGAACGATAGAAACGTTGTTCTGAAGGTCTTCGCGCGCAGGCTCGGGGCGAATCGACGCGTTAATAAGGAATGGAACCGATTGCATTTGCTTCGAAGCCGAGGGCTGAATGCGCCGGAGCCTTTGTTTCGTGGAAAAACACGCGACGGCCGATATGCTATTGCGATTGATAAAATAGTCGATTCCCACACAACACTCGATGCCTTCAACGCAGCGAGTGATGAAGCCGAGAGAACGAATCTTCTCATGCTGTTGTGCCGCGAACTGGCAAAGCAGCATGACAAAGGCGTAATGCAGGAAGACCTGCATCTGGGCAACTTTCTGCTGAAAGACGACAAGGTATTTCTGATCGACCCCGGACAGATAAAGTTCTTCTCGCAGCCGGTAACACGCAAAAACGGTATCTCCCATCTGGCGTGGCTGGCTCGGTACCTGCCGTCCGAACACACCGAGCAAATCATCGCGCTCTGCCGGGAATATCTCAGCGTACGCGGCTGGGATTTCGGCATCGCCGATGAAGAAATGTTCCGGAAAAAACTGAGACAGCATACCAGGAAAAGTATCGGCAGGACCATCAGAAAATGTCTCAGAACAAATAAGAGACAGCAGCGCATCACCGGCAAAGGCTTCTCTGCAGTTATCGATAAGGCCTTCTTTCACGGTGCCGACCCTCTGAGCTTCATAGAACATATAGACGAACTCATGGCCCGCGGAGAAATCCTCAAGGACAGCAGCAGCTACATATCCCGCTTCACCTGGAACAACACCGATATCGTCGTCAAGCGCTACAACTATCGAGGCATCGTCTATTCTCTGCGCCACATCATAATGAGTTCGCGGGCGAAAAAGTCCTGGCTGCACGCCCATCGACTCGGAGCGATCAAGGTTCCAACGCCAAAGCCTCTGGCATACATCGACCGGTTCAAGGGGCTGCTGATCCACACCAGCTATATCGTAACCGAGTACACGGAAGGCCAGAAGCTCTACTATTATCTTCGGAACGACAGCATCGACAATGAGCAGCGATCAGAAGCCCTGCGCAGAGTCCAGGAATTGCTCGCAGAACTCGCGCAATATCGCCTCACACACGGTGATGTGAAGCCTTCCAATATCCTTATGTCGCCCAACGGCCCAACCTTAACAGACCTCGACGGAATGCACCTTCACCTGCTCGATTATACGTGCACCCTGCGATGGGCAAAGGATGCAGTTCTGATCGACAAGCTCAAAGCCCAATTCATCGAGACAACAACTGATCCAAACCTCCACCGGGAAAGACCTGCCGACAGCGATCTGATGCTGTCGATAATCGTAGTAAGCTGGAATGTCAAACAAGACCTGGCCGACTGTATCCGCTCCATATCGCAGAATCCTCCGGATTGTCGTTACGAAATCATAGTCGTTGACAACGCGAGCACCGACGGGTCAGCCGAGATGGTCGCAAAAGAATTCCCGTCGGTTACCCTCATCTCGAATGAAGATAACCGCGGCTTTGCAGCGGCTAACAATATCGGCATCAGGCAGGCACGAGGTCGATATGTGCTTCTATTGAACCCCGATACCGTTGTCCACGCCGGTTCACTCGATACCCTCATCACCTTCATGGAAAACCATAATGACGTCGGCGCCTGCGGCCCCAAGCTGCTCAATAGCGATGGGACAATTCAGCCCTCCGCGAGAAAGTTCCCCACCCTGCGGGCCCTGCTGCATCGCTACACAATCCTGCGTATCCTGCCCCTCTTTCGCCGACAGTACAGAAAATGGCTCATGACCGATTTCACACATGACCGCCGGAAAAATGTCGACCAGGTAATGGGAGCGGCATTGATGGTCAGACGATCAGTTCTCGAGAATGTGGGCCTGATGGACGAAGATTTCTTCATGTACTACGAGGAGGTTGACTTGTGCTGCAGGATAAAGAAGGCCGGATGGCGAATAGTCTTCGTCCCCGATGCGGTCATCACTCATACCGGAGGACGCTCCATAGGGCAAATACGCATTCGTAAACGCATAATGACGCTTAGAAGTGTAATGCTCTTTCTGCGGAAGCATCGAGGCCGATATGTAACAGCCCTGTTTGGAATCGTGTTCAGACCGGCAATCGTCCTCCAGGACATATATAATCTTTTCGCTGCGCTGCTCGGCTTCTTATTGGCGGCTATAGTATTCGACCGCGCAAAGAGAACAGAATCCGCGAAAAAAGTATGCATGACGGCTGTATGGCTCTTCAAGTATTCCTGGCAGGTGCTTTTCAGGATATGACATTGCCGCAGCATTGCCGTATCAGCGCCGCCAGCTTCTCGCCGATTACCCCAACATCGAAGCCCTCGACAAATTTCAAAGCATTCTCGCCCATCGCGGCTCTAACTTGCCCATCCTCGACCAACCGGCTAATCTTCTCGACCCATTGCTTCGTATCCGAAGCCAGAAAACCGGTGACGCCGTCACGGACGTACTCTGAATTCACGCCAACCGGTGAGGCAATAGAAGGCAGGCCTGCAGCGGCATATTGCAGTATCTTGAAGCCGCACTTTCCCCTGGTGAAGTGATTATCCGGCAGCGGCGCAAGCCCAATATCGCTTGTCACCAAATCAGGCACTTCTGTTCCCGACGACCAGATGCGCTTCTCAACCGATATCTTTTCGGTTTCGAGGAATTCGTCACATATCATTCTAAGCACAACATTGCCGAAGCGTGAACCGATTTCCTCCAATGCTGGCCTAATCAGGGTGAGGTATTTAAGGGTGCTTCGGCTGCCTATCCATACGAGTCGAATCTTGCCGTCTTTCTGCGGTTCCGCACTGACCGCATAGTCCCTGGTGTTCAAGCCGGTAGGCAGGATTTCGACCCTCTTATTAGACCTCTTTGCGTGTTCGGCTAAATACGAATTGCCCGCAATCACAAGGTCGGCGAGTTTGACAGTCAGGCGGAAACGCGCTTGACTGGAGATGTTGAACCGGTTGGGATATCCGGGCTTGTACATTATGGCGTCGTCGAAATCATATATTATCCTGCGAGCATATCGGCGCAACAACGGCGCCTCTATCAGGTTAAGACGCTTCTTATGCAAAAACACCGCATCGAAATCAGCGCTTCGCTTCAATAACCTGTACCGTGCCGTGAGACTGCCGGGTACCGAGGCAATCTCGCAATCAATTCCGTTATCCCGCAACAGATCGACGTATATCCGGATACGCTGTCTGAAACTCGGCCTTTCGGGATTATTGGTCAGTACTAATAATTTCATTATCGGAGCCACACCCTCATCTCAGCCAATCTTGTCAGGGCCTCGCTTAAACCAGGGCGCGCTGTAACCGCCCTTCTCAATCAGGTCGAGAAAGTATCCGGCGATTTTTACCGAGTTAAATTGCTCATACGCGTGCTGCATGCCGGCGTCGGCGATTTTCTTTCGCTCTGCTTCGTGTTTTAAGTACCAGTCAGCCAGGTCGAAGAATTCATCGACACTTCCAAAATACTTCAAGTGCCGTCCATCCTCGAAAAGCAGGTTGCCGTCGGGTATTCTCTCAGCCAGCACGAAAGCACCGCATGCCAGATAATGCGTCAGCCTGTCGGAACTGTAAAGCCTGACCGGCCTGCATGAATTCGCGTTAACGCCTATGCGCGCCCCGCTTATTGCATGCAGGTAATCTATGCCGGCTATTTTGCTCCTGCCGCAGCAGCCGTAGAGTGTGCAATTGTCGCTTTCAGCCAACCGGCGAACAAGGTCCTCCCTGAGGGTCTTCTCTGCCGCCGCGCTGTGCCCGACTTTACCCGTCCATAGTATCTCCGACCGCCACCTTTCCGAAACCTCGTATCGGTGGTCGGTATCGGGATCGCACATATTCGGCATAAAGACGCAACGACGAACGCCGGCATTCTTATATACGTCAAGAAACTCGCCGTCATTGGTGGCGGTGACTATGTCGAGTTCCTTGGCCGTGGCAATCCGATTCCTCTGGTGCTGAGGCCATGGGTCGCCGTCTCCACCCACGAATACGGCATTCGGGGCCGCCTGTCGCATCCGAACGACACTATGAGCGTCAAGCACTCTGGCGAAACTGACATAAACGATATCCGGGGCGTAACTCTTGATTTGATCAGCCAGCATATCATCGACGCTGGACTTGTAGAAACGCGAGGCAAAAGACTTACTCTTCAGAGGGCTCGCTTGAGCCAGCGCGTTGCAGTAGCTGAAAAGCCGCACATCATGCCCCAAACGAATGAAGCCCTTGGCCAGTTTGGGCATCTGGTCGAGAAACATCTTCACAACCTTGTGGCTTATATCGGCAACAATGAATATTCTCTTTGCCTTGCTCATTACTTCTGTCTATGTCCAATGCGACGAAGCGACTTTATATCAAACCTTTCTTGCGAAGCCGGCGGAAATATTTGCCCAGCTTTCTTCTGATCGGATTGCGATCGCCCACCTTCTTGCGGGCAAACTTCGGCAACTGCTGGACCCGTGACTCCTTGATCTTGATCGTCTGCCACGGCATCATCCCGCAGCCGCGAATAAAGATCGTGCCGTCGTAGCCGCAGAATACGTGCGTAATAGACGACTGGTTCGTCCACAACGACACAACCGAATTATCCTCAATGCCGAACAACTCGAAGTACTCCGACGCGACGAAAATACCGTTATTGACCGTCACCGCCACCAACTCATAACCCTTGGCCTTCGCCAGCTTGTCGATGGAAAGAAGACTGCTGCCCTGCGTGACACTCATATCTCTGGGCTGAACAAACTCCACTGGTCGCGGTATCGTAGGGTTGAACTCGATAACGACCACCTTCGGCTTGTAGTCCTTCACGGCCTCCCAGACGTGATAATCGTTGCCGTCAATATCGATAGAGAGCAAATCGAAGTTTTTCGGTATGTCGGTCTTCTCAAGCAGCCGATCGAGGCTCGTCGCCAGGTCATACCCGACCATTTCGTTCAACATGATGACCCTGTCATTTCCTTCGAAGGTTTTCAGCAGGTCCTTAAATCGCTTGCCGCTGCCCTCGATAAGCACCGCGCGATAGCCATCCTTGTCTATGAGGTCGTACGTATTGCTGCAATTCATACCGTCCCAACTGCCGAATTCGACACACCACTTATCCCCGGGACCGAGAACTTCCAGCACCTTGCGGATTATTCCATCCTCGCCGTATTGCGACGTCACATTCCCTGCAAATTCGCTCAGCCATGTATTCGGTCTGGCCTTGCCCTGCTCTTTACTCTCGCTCACAACTTCACCCATAATACTATCACTATGCAAGTTTACTTTTTAACCAGCCGGAAGTGCTGCCTTCCGCAAGAAGGCTCGGCTGGTTTGTTCGCTGCAATAAAATCTATATCCAGGCGATACCCTTGCCTGTATTTCTCATTCAGGGCCTCGACGGTCTGCTCTGCTGTCCCGTCGAACGTGTTCGCCGTAGTCGTGTTGACCATATTCACCTGGACAGCGCCGGCACAGAGCTTCTGGAAGTATATATAATCCGGCATCTCGTTACGGTGGTTGCGGCACCATCGGCAGTTCCACGACTCCAGGGTGTTAGGGTTGAAAAAATAACCGAACCTCTTCAAAATAGAACGCGTGGAGCCCAGTCTGCCAAGCCCGCCCATCAATCTCGAACCCGGTGAAAAAAGCCTCCTCGCCAGCGGATTATTGCTCATCGCCGCATTGATGATCTTCTTGACCAGCCGTGTCGTATAGAAGGTCGAGCATAGTTCAAAGGGATACCGCGAATGCGGCGTCTGCCCCATCTTCCAATTCACGCGGTGCACACTCCCGCCGGCTACATCCAATCGTTCCACCTCGTCGCCGCCGCAGTTGAGGTATTCGACGCCGAACCTCATCGTAAATCCGAAAATGTCTTTCTCGTGCTCGGCGAACGTCTTGTCGATAACATCGAAATTAACTGAGTCGAAGTACACGACATCATCGATCCCGAACAGGATGTACTTCGTCTCGACATGGTCGAGAACACCGAGAAAGTCACTGTGAAAATCCTGCTCCCTGACCACTATGCAATCCGGATATTCGTCGAAAAGCCGCTCGTACTCCCTGCCGAACAAATCGGGCTTGTAAATGATATAAGTCTGAATCAACTCGCCGGGCAGATGCCTGCGCAGGCTCTCAAGATACCCGTGCAACTGCAGAGGGCGGTTCTTTGTAAACAGGATATTGCTTACCATTTTACTCATACTATAACGCCGGGCATTACTCGATAATACATTCTTCGAATGCCGCCATACGGCACAACTATACCACAGAATGCCGCTGAATCAAGGATGCGGCTGGGCCAAGCTGCGTGAGGTTATGCAGTGATATATTGCCTCAACTATGATCATCTTGCCCAACTGATTGGTGTGCGTGTAGTCCAGGAATACCTGCTCGGTCGTTTCGTCGAAGACGTCACTCAAATCAATCAGCAAAGCCTTATCTTCTTCCGGCAGCAAGCTGATTTCACTTCGGATCAATTCCCTTACCTCCATCGAATGCTGCTTTCGCCCTGGCCTGAAGCTGTCCGTCTGCTCCTCGGGCGCGAGCGAATCCTTATAGTACACCATGGGCTGGAAGAAACCGAGGAACCGCGAATCAAAGGCGTCGGCAACCTTGCCGGCCCTTACCACATTCGCCACGTAATCCCGGGCTATCGCCTTCTTCCAACCCTCGGACTCCCACGCTGAATTCTTGCGTTCAGCGTCAAGCGGCACGAACTTCCCAGCAAAGTAATCCGCGAAGAACAATCTCGCCAGGTTGCTGCCGTAGAGCGAAAGGCTCAGACCCGGATAGCTGCGAACATCGCTTTCGAGTACGGGATTATTCTCATAAACGAGGAAATTGAACGGATAGCCGGGACGGGGGTCACATGTAACCGGAAGCAGGACATCATTGCTGCCGTTGTACATAATAATCAAATCCGGCCCGAACTCGGCAATCTCGAAAACGATTCGAGCCAATTCCATTCCAGACACCGACGAAACAACCCCGAAATTGTACACCTGAACGTTGCCGTCGCCGTTTTCTGCGAACAGCTCTTCGAGCAAAACCGATATCGGGGGCTCCCCGTTGAAAACGGTAGATCCTCCAAGCACAAAAATCCTGAACTCATCGAGTGACTTTGCCTCGGTTGGAGACTTGCCTCGATAGCCAAGGTTATTGAGCTTCTCTCCTTCCGGCAGGATACCGTCGGCAACACCTCCGAACATTACATAGGGTTTGGGATGCCTGACAACCTCAACGGGAAATTTTCTCTCGATCTTGGACCTGTGGCCGGAGACAAAGAACCGGCTGGCGTAGTCAATTACCAATATCGGCAGAATAATCATCAGCAGACGGATAAAGAAACGTCCGCATGCCAACTCGAATCTTGTCCCGGTTTTCTCGCTTTCTGTTTCGAGTCCTTTCATAGCACGGCTCTTTACTGACTGACCGGCAATCGGTCGGCATGATCCTCCACGAGAAACAGTCCCCGGTACACATTTACGCCTGATGCCTCAAGGCAATTCGCAACTTGCGATCAGAAGAATGTGTACAGCCAGGGGGAAATCGCAGAGCCCTGCGCAAAGACTATCAAGGCCCCTAACAGCAGCAGTGACACGACAATCGGTATAAGCCACCACTTCTTGCGGGCCTTGAGAAACTGCCAGAACTCGACTATTATTGATAATTTACTCACAAAAAAGTCCTTACAGGTCTCCAACGGTCTTTCGTCAGTTCTGATTATACACGCGCCATTTCGGCAGTCAAGCACCCTCAGAACTGTTTTGTGCAATCGCTCTTATGTGACGGATCTTCTTGACGGGTTAGCCAGTAGCTCTTTGAAGCAGCCCTATCGAACTTCATGTTCAGAAGGTCTTTACCGAGAAGCCTCAGCAGAAGTCCGATCGGGGTCAATATTACAAAAAAGAGAACACACAAAATAACCCGCGTCATAAACCAGCCCATTATTATAGCGAAGGTCATCCAGGCCTTTTGCAACGGAACCAGCAAGGCCGGGAAAACCAGTCCGGGGCAAACGAACAGACCCGAGGCAATGAAGAAATACCAATAGTAAGCCCTCTGCCGCCAGAGCAGAAAGCCGCCTATCAGGGCCAACGGCACAGCCATCGCCAATGCGAATTTCCGCAACTCTTTCGTGCTGCTGTCAATATTCTTTATCTCTTCTATGATCATAGACATTTCTAATCCAACTCGAATCGGCTGCGCCAATCAATATCATCTTTCAGAGGCGTCTGCTCTGTCTTGTCCAGCAGGAAACACCCCATGACAAGGTAATCCATATTGGTTCGCATGAAGCACATATAGGCATCGTCGGGCGTGCAGACAATGGGCTCGCCGCGAACGTTGAAGGACGTATTGATAATCACCGGGCACCCGTGTTTTTCGTCGAGCTTCGATATCATATCGTAATAAAGCGGGTTCGTGCTGCGGCTGACCGTCTGGATACGGGCAGAATAATCGACGTGCGTAATGGCGGGAATGCTCGACCGAACAACGTGAAGTTTGTCCAGCCCGAAAAGATTCTGCTCGTCTTCGCTCATTTCCCGGCGGATTTCCTTCTTCACCGGCGCAACCAGCAGCATATACGGGCTTTCGCCGTCGATATCGAAATAGTCGCACGCCTTCTCGGCCAGCACCGACGGCGCAAACGGACGAAAGCTCTCCCTGAATTTTATCTTGAGATTCATCGTCTCCTGCATCTTCGGCGAGCGTGCGTCACCGATTATCGAACGACCTCCCAGCGCCCTGGGCCCGAACTCCATAGGCCCTTCGAACCAGCCCACGACTTTCTCATCCGCAATCAGATCGGCTACTCGTTCGGGTATATCAGCAGGCTCAAGCCTCATAAAAGGGATGTCGCTGGTCTTTAGGTACTCCAGAATCTCGCTGTCCTTGAATTCAGGCCCGATGTACGAGCCTCGCTGAACGTCGTTCTTATTGTCAGCCTGTCTGTCATTTCCGAGATACTGGTGCCATGCGAACATAGCCGCGCCGAGAGCGCCGCCGGCATCGCCGGCCGCCGGCTGAATCCATATATTCTCGAAAGGCCCCTCTCGCAGGATCCTGCCGTTTCCGACGCAGTTCAGCGCCACCCCGCCGGCCAGGCAAAGGTTCTTCTGCCCCGTAACATTGTGGATGTGGCGGGTCATACGCAGCATCGCCTCTTCCGTAACATCCTGGACCGAACGCGCCAGGTCCATATCCCGCTGGGTGAGCAGGGATTCGGGTTTCCTCGCAGGCCCTCCAAACAGCTTCTCAAACCGTTTATTGACCATCTTCGGCCCGACGCAGTAGTCGAAGTATTTCATATTGAGCTTGAACGAGCCGTCTTCCTTAAGGTCGATCAGCTCATTGAGTATCAAGTCCTTGTAAACCGGCCTGCCGTATGGCGCCAGCCCCATTACCTTGTACTCGCCGGAGTTGACCTTGAACCCCGTATAGTATGTGAAAGCCGAGTAAAGCAGACCCAGCGAATGCGGGAAATGAATCTCAGCGAGGATTTCGACGTTGTTGTCCCCGCCCACTCCGTAGCTTGAGGTCGTCCACTCGCCGACGCCGTCTATCGTTAGAAAAGCGGCCTGGGCGAATGGCGACGGAAAAAAGGCCGACGCCGCGTGCGACTCATGATGTTCCGGAAACAGAATCTGCCCTTCGTATCCGAGTTCCTTGGCGATGACCTCTTTCATCCAGAGCTTCTGCTTAATCCAGAGGGGAATCGCCTTTATGAACGTCCCGATACCGCGAGGAGCAAAAGCAAGATAAGTCTCGAGGATTCGCTCGAACTTGATAAAGGGCTTATCATAGAAGGCGACGTAGTCCAGATCGGCTGCCTGCACCCCGCCGGCCGTGAGACAGAAAGCCACGGCATTTTTCGGAAACGAATAATCGTGCTTCTTTCTGGTGAAACGTTCTTCCTGTGCGGCGGCGATTATCACCCCATCCCGTACAAGACACGCAGCGCTGTCATGATAAAACGCAGATATTCCAAGTATATCCATATACACTGTTCCGATGCTGACAAAAGGGCCCCAAGCCCCGTATCTTATTCATCAAGAGAGTCGTCGGCGATAACGCTTCGTATCGCAGGTGAGGACATTGCCTTTGCCGCAAATCTTTCGCTCTTCTTAACCGTCCTTTTTTTGATTGTAAATTCTTCTATGTTAACGGCCTGAGTCGCGTGGCTTACGTGCATTACATATCGCCCCATAACCGCAGGCGGCAACTCGACAGTCGGATAGCCCCGGTCAACAAGTTCAAAGTAGAGCTTCTCCCCACTGGTGAGTCCTTTTTCCTGGTCCGTTAGAAACGAGAGTCCTTCTTTCCGAAGGATCGCTGTGCGATAAAGGCAGCATATTGTCCGATTGTAATAGCGATACTTGCCGGTGGGGTCCGGCGTGCGAAGGAGCTTTCGCTTGAAAGTCCGCCAATCGGTGGCCCTCTTGAGCCAGACCCGCCATCTCGGAGTCAATTCGAGCTTGCCGGAACCAACGCAGGCCAGTCTTTCGTCGCCGTCGAAATAGTCCACAAGGTCCCCCAGCCAGTTCTCACGGTGCACAAAGGCGTCCGAATGCATGGAAACGAAAAACTCCGTATTGCAGTTTTCATATCCGAGTTCAAGGGCCATGCTGTGAGAGTGGCTGCCGCTGGCGTCGTTTTTTGTGTCTCGCTCGATCAGACGAATCCATTTGAGGCTCCGGAGATAATCGAGAGATTCGTCCTGTGAATCGTTATCGACAACGATTACTTCATAGGGGTATCCGGTAAATCGGCGAATACAGCGCAACGCCAGACGGGTAAAGTCCAGTGTCCGATAGTTCACAATACAAATGGTTGCTTTGCCCTTGACCAGATACGGCATTAGTAAGGTTTATCCTTTCGGCTAACGGTCGCCGTACATCGATTCGTAGTAATTCTGATAGTCGCCGGATACGACGTGCCCGAGCCAGTCGGCGTTTTCGAGATACCAGTCTATAGTCGCGTTGATGCCTTCTTCGAAGGCCACCGACGGCTTCCACCCAAGCTCAGACATTATCTTGCCGGCATCGATGGCATATCTCCTGTCGTGTCCGGGCCTGTCTTTTACGTGCTTTATCAAAGTCTCAGGCTTGCCTAACCGACTGAGAATCAGGTTGATCACCTTCATATTCGCCTTCTCGTTGCACCCGCCGATATTGTATATCTCGCCCGGTTTAGCTTTCTCCAGAACCTGCCAGATCGCCGTGCAGTGATCATATACGTACAGCCAGTCCCGAACGTAGAGACCGTCGCCATAGACCGGCAGGTCCTTGTCATTCATCGCATTATTAATCATCAATGGTATCAGCTTCTCCGGAAACTGATAGGGCCCGTAGTTGTTTGAGCATCGTGTTATGTTGTATTTCACGCCCCATGTATGGCCGAACGCCTGAACCATCATGTCGGCGGCAGCCTTGCTCGCCGAGTAAGGCGAATTCGGGCTTAGAGGAGTCTCTTCGATAAACACGCCCTCAGGCCCAAGCGAACCATAAACTTCGTCCGTGGAGACCTGGATGAACCGCTCGATATTCTTGTCTCGGGTTGCTTCCAGAAGCGTCAGGGTCCCCGTGACATTCGTCTCGATAAATATCTTGGCGCCTGTAATTGAACGATCGACATGGCTTTCGGCGGCAAAATTGATTATCGTGTCCAACTCGTAGTCATCTATCGTCTTTTCTACCAACTCTCCGTCACAGATATCGCCCCTGACGAATTTATGATTGTCGTGGTCGAGAACGCCCGCCAGGTTTTCGAGATTGCCTGCGTAGGTAAGCTTATCGAGGTTGACGATAAAAGCCTTCGGATGCTCTGAGAGCACCATTCTTACGAAGTTACTGCCTATGAACCCGGCGCCGCCGGTGACGAGTATCCTGCTCATAATTTCCTCAGAAAAGCTCTCAATGGGACTTCCCAGCGCTCGATAGGCTTATCGAGAACAGTTTTGATCTTACTGCAATCGAATCGGCTGTTGAGCGGCCGTCTGGCCGGACCTGCAAAATCACTGCTCTTGCAGGCCGACAGCTTAACATTAAGACCGAGCGTGTCAAATACAAACTTCGCCGCATCGTACCTGCTGACATACCCCCCCGCTGCAAAGTGATACAGACCCCGGGGCTTCTTGCCCAGAAGTTCGCATATCGCCCCGGCAACCTCCGTCGTAGCTGTCGGCGAGCCTACCTGGTCGTCAACAACTTTGACCTCCGAAGCGGATTTGGCACGCTGTATCAGCTTTGCCGGGAAGCTCTTGCCCGCAAGGCCGTAGGTCCACTGCACCCGAACGATACAGCACCGACAGCCTGAGTCGGCCAGGAGTCGTTCGCCAGCGAGCTTGCTCCTGCCGTATTCGTTTATCGGATTGGCCTGGTCGCCTTCGGCGTAGGGTGATTCGGATTCGCCGTCAAAGACAAAATCCGTACTGACATGCAATACCCACTTATCGGCTTTCCCGGCCAATTCTCCGAGTCTGCCGACCGCCGCCGCATTGGCCGCGTAAGCGAGGTCGGCCTCGCTCTCGGCGCCGTCAACGTTCGTATATGCCGCGCAATTGACGATTGCATCAGCCGAATCCACGGCCTTTTCAAGGTCTTCGGCATTGGTAATATCAAACTCCGGCAGGTCGAAAACGTTGACACCAAAGCCCTGCCGGCGAGACAACTCGGCAAGGTCTGTGCCGAGCATCCCCCTGCCGCCAAGAATTGCAATTGTCTCTTTGCCCATACTCTCGAATCCGAATCTCAACAGACTTGTCTTTGCGGGCCGCGCCCGTAAAGAGATTTCATTTCGGCGGGTCCTTCGCAACCAGTTCGTTTGCCCGCTTGAGCGACTCGAATGTCCCGGCATCCGTCCACCACCCTTCGAGGACATCGTAAGCCATTTGACCTTTGTCAATATAGTGCTGGTTGACGTGAGTAATCTCGAGTTCACCGCGATCGGACGGTTTAAGCGTGCGTATGATATCGAAAACTGTCGAATCGTAAAAATAGATCCCCGTAACGGCGAAATCCGATTTCGGCTTGTCCGGCTTTTCCACAATTCCCACGACCTTGCCGTCGGCAAGCTCGGCAACACCGAAACGATGCGGGTCGTGCACCTTCTTGAGAAGTATCCTGGCGCCGTTATGCCGGGCTTCGAACTTCTCGGCGTATTCTTTCAGGCCGGCCTGAAAGATATTGTCTCCAAGAATCACGGCAATGGTGCTCCCGGCGGCAAAATTCTCACCCAGGGCCAGGGCCTGGGCAATCCCCCCGGCTTCATCCTGAACCTTGTACGTAAATCGGCAGCCGAAATCCTTACCCGAGCCGAGCAGGCCCACGACATCACCCATATGCTCGACACCTGTAACTACCAGGATTTCCCCGATTCCTGCCGAGATCAGCTTCTCTATGGGGTAGTAGATCATCGGTTTGTCGCCGATTGGCAGCAGATGCTTATTTGTGACTTTTGTCAGCGGCATGAGGCGTGAACCTGTGCCGCCGGCGAGGATAATACCTTTTAAGTCCATAGTGGTCTCCTTGGAAGCCTTTTTGAAAAAGCAGAGTATAGGCTCTCTACGCAGGGCTGTCAACCGGGCAGTGACCGGAATACCGGCTCCACAGAGCTGTTTTGAGGGATTTATCGCTTGGCTGCTAAGTAATCGCCTTCGTCGCACCGGTCGTGAAACCGCCATCGACAAGTATGATCTGGCCTGTAATGTACTCTGAGGCATCGGAGGCGAGGAAAACGACCGTTCCGTCGAGGTCTGTCGGCTTGCCGGGGCGGTTGAGAGGGATTCGCTCCTTGATATATGCCAGCCACTGCTTGTTCTCGTAAAGGACGGCGTTCTGGGCGGTCTTGAACCAGCCCGGAGCAAGCACGTTGGCCGTTATGCCGTATTTGCCCCACTCGGCGGCCAGGCTTCGCGTCATCTGCAGGACGCCCCCGCGACTGGCGGTATAGGGCGCGATGCCCTCCATACCGAAAACACAGGTGCAGGAACCCACGTTAATTATTCGGCCGTACCCGGCTTTAATCATCTCTTTGCCGATTGCCTGGGCGCAGAAGAAGCTGCCCTTGAGATTCGTATTGAGGACCGTGTCCCAATCGGCCCAGGAGAATTCGGCACTGCTGGTTCGAATGTTGAGACCGGCGTTATTGACCAAAATATCGATCTTGCCGTATTCGGCCATGGCCGCTTGCACCATATTTTCAATATCCTCCTGAACGAGGACATCCAGTTCCACAGGCAACGCCCTTCTGCCCAGCCCCTCAATTTCTTTCTTGAACTCGTCAAGGCTGTCCAAATTCCTGCTTGTGATTACCAAATCGGCGCCAGCCCTCGCCAAAGCCCTGCCGAAGTACTGCCCCAGCCCCCTGCTCGTGCCCGTTACCACCGCTACTTTGCCGGATAGGTCAAAAATTTCCTGCATATTGAATAACCTCGAATTATGGTTCCAGAACGATTTTCAGTAGATTTTCCTCGGCCTTGAGCAGCCTATCGAAGGCCGAGGCCCCGGCGCTGAGGGGTACGACATCGCTGATTAACGGCTCAACGTCGATCCTGCCTGATGCGACAAGCTCGATACAGTCACGGTATTCGCCGCTGCTGGCGTAGGAGCCTGTGAATGTAAGCTCCCGGGCGACGAGTTCCTGGGGATTGAACTCCGCGCGATCCTCAAGATTACCTACGGCAACGATGCAGCCGCCCGTGGCGGTAATTGCGACGGCATCGGCGAATGTACGCGCGAAGCCGACGGCCTCGAATGTCACATCCGCACCTCTGCTGTCCGTTTGCTTTAGAACGGCTTCTTTGAGGTCTGCCCCGGCCGGATTGATGACTGCTGCAGCGCCTAACTTCCTCGCTGTATCAAGGCGAAATTCGTTGATATCGCAGGCAATTACCTTTGCCGGGCCTTTCAGCTTCGCGGCCTGCATGATGAACAGGCCTATCGTGCCGGCCCCAATGACTGCGACCGTATCTTGCGGCGTGATCGGGGCCCTGCTCGCAGCGTGGACGCCTATCGAGACGGCTTCGAGAAGAGCGGCCTGTACGAACGACATATTGTCCGGAATCTTAGCGACTATCCACCATGGAACGGCGACGTACTCGGCCATAGCGCCGTGCCTCTTGAAATCGCCCGGGGAGACGCCGAGGACCTGGCGTTTCTCGCAGCGATTGAACAGACCCTTCCTGCAAGGTGGGCACTGATTGCAGTACACGGTCGAATCGAAGCAGACCCTGTCGCCCGGCTCGAATCCCTTTACATTGGGACCTGTTTGCTCGACGATCCCCGCGGCCTCATGGCCCATTATGAGCGGCGGAAGCCGCCTGCCTGTCTTGCCCGTGGCGCCGTGAACGTCGGAACCGCAAATGCCGCAGGCCTTTACGCGAATAAGCACCTCATCGTCACCGACGACAGGATCGGGAAAATCCAAATACTCGAACGTGTATGGAGCTGTGTAAACCAGGGCCTTCAATTCGTTTTCTCCATGGCAATAATGTGCAGTAGAATTAGCGGTCGATTATACGCCGATACCGACCATTTGTCCACAGACGCGATAAATAAGGGAAAACTGATTGGAATCCCGGGTGAATCTCCAGTATTATTTTGCTCGTCGCGACTGAAGCGGCCCGGCCGGAACAGTATCGAAACGGCTGCCGGCAGCGTCTAATCCGCCGTGCAGAGAAACGTTGAAAGGAATGGACACAATGAATCGGTCAATAATTAAGAAGATAGTCGTATTGTCGCTGCTGGTTTGCATATCGCTGCCGTTAGCGGTTTGGGGTGAGGAGGTTTTCTGGCAGATAGGGAAAAACGATAACCATACGGCGGAATTCGCCCTTGGGCCGGACAAGAGCAATGACTATTCCGTCCGGTTTGCACAGGGGGCGGTCTTTGTTGTGGGCCAATCGGAAGCCAAGCAGGACTGGCCCTATATCCAGCCGGGCCCCGCCGACACCTGGGCCGGGAGTAAACAACATAGCTTCAGGATATTCTTCGGGCTGGAAAGCATCCCCTCCGAAGGCGACTGCCAGCTGATAATGGATTTCGTTGATACGCACAGCACCCAGCCCCCGAAACTGGTGGTTAAGGTCAACAATGCGACGTTCGAATGTCAGTTGCCAAAAGGAGCTGGCGATGATTCTGCGTTTGGGCAGCCTGAGAAGGGCCGCGAGCATATCGAGACTGTGAGCTTTCCGACTAAGACGCTCAAGGTCGGAACAAACGAGATAAGCATCACTTCAGCGGCGGGCAGTTGGATACTGTACGATTATGTGGTGCTGAAGACCCCGCCGGGAGCACGCAAGGGGCCGCTCGAAGGGACCACGAGCCTGCTGGGCGTCGATACACAGCCGGTCCTGGTCAGAGGTACCGACGGCAAGCTGTATCAGCCGGTGGAAGTTTCCTTGCTGCATACCGGCGAAGCGGTGGAGGCAACGGTTCTGATCAACGGCGTCGAGACCGTCAGGCAGTCAGTGAAAGGCGGCTACAGAACCGTCGATGGCCTTGCCCCTGCGGTGGATGAGAAACAGTCGGTGAATGTGGATGTGAGAATAGATGGCAAATCCATGAGCAAGAAAAACGTAACGCTCTCGCCCGTGCGAAAGTGGGAGATATACCTGCTGCACCATTCTCACGTCGATATCGGCTACACGCACGTGCAGACGGAGGTCCTGCAGAAACACTTCGGCTACTTCGACGAGGTCATTGAACTGGCCCGGAAAAGCAAGGACTATCCTGCCGGTTCGCAATTCAAGTGGAATGTCGAAGTTCTCTGGGCCGTTGATGCGTATCTGAAACAGGCCTCGGAAGAAAAGCGTCAACAGTTTATCGAGGCGGTGAAGAAGGGTTGGATTGCGTTGGATGCACTCTACGGAAACGAACTGACGGCTCTATGCCGGCCGGAGGAACTGATCCGGCTGCTTGGCTGCGCCGAGGGACTCAGACGCCAATGCCGTGTGCCCATCGATTCGGCCATGATTACCGATGTGCCGGGCTATACGTGGGGCATTGTGCCGGTGCTGGCGCAGAGCGGCGTGAAGTATTTCGCAGTCGGGCCCAACCGCGGACACCGCATCGGATATACGCTTTCGCAATGGGGTGATAAGCCTTTCTATTGGCAGTCGCCTTCCGGCAAAGAAAAGGTGCTCTGCTGGGTGGCCGGGGAGGGGTATTCGCTGTTCCACAGCGGGCGTCTCGATTCGGGCAGGTTGTTTCGGTATTTGAATCAGTTAGGCGGGTCGGATTACCCATACGATATGGTCCACGTCCGTTACTCAATAGGCGGCGACAATGGCCCGCCCGACCCGGGATTGAGCGATTACGTCAAGGCGTGGAATGAAAAATACGCCTATCCTAAGATAGTCGTATCGACGGCCGGCGAGATGTGCCGGGAGTTCGAGAGGCGATACGGCGACAGGATACCCACGGCGAGCGGCGACTTCACCCCATATTGGGAAGACGGGGCCGGCTCCTCCGCACGCGAGACGGCGATTAACCGCGAGGCCGCCGAGCGTCTCGTCCAGGCCGAAACCCTTTACGCCCTGCTCGATCCGAAGAGCTACCCCGCCGGGGATTTCTACGATGCCTGGCACAATGTCATACTCTACGATGAGCATACTTGGGGTGCGCATTGCAGCATAAGCCAGCCGGAGAGCAATTTCACCAAGGCGCAATGGAAGATCAAGCAGGCCTTTGCGCTTGACGGCGATACACAATCCAGGAAGCTGCTCGAAAACTCATTGGCCGCACATAAGAGCACTGCAAAGAGGATCGAATTTATCGACGTCTTCAATACATGTTCATGGGCGCGGACCGATTTGGTCGTGCTGTCGAGCGATTGGCAACTGGCAGGCGACCTCGTCCGGGACAACCGCGGCAAGAAGGTCGGCTCGCAGCGACTTTCACACGGCGATTTGGCATTTATGGCTAATGATGTTCCACCAATGGGGAGCAAGAGATTCAGGTTCGACCCCGGCCCTGTAAGCACCGGGACCACCAGCCACAGCACAACAGCAACAGACGCCAGGCTGTCGAATGGCTTGTTAGAAGTCGAAATCGATGCCGCAACCGGTGACGTAAAGAGCCTGCGGCGGGTGGGAATCTCCGAAAACCTGGTGGACTATACCGATTCCAGTGGACTTAATGATTACCTGTATGTCGCCGGCAGAAATCCGAAGGAGCCCCTGCGCAACGGCCCGGTCACAATCAGCGTCAAGGAGCGTGGGGCAATGATGGCCTCGCTGGTTGTTGAGTCGGATGCGCCGGGATGCAGAAAGCTTATCCGGGAGGTTCGGCTGATTAGCGGCCTCGACCGCGTGGATATCATCGATACAATCGACAAGGAAAACGTCTATAAGCAGGAAGCAGTGCACCTGGGTTTTGCGTTCAACGTTCCGGAAGGCACTATAAGAATGGAAGTTCCGTGGGGCGTTGTTCGGCCGGAAACCGACCAGTTGGCCGGCGCCTGCAAGAACTACTTCACCGTTCAGCGGTGGGTGGATGTGTCTAATGCGGCATATGGCGTTACGCTGGCAACGATCGATGCCCCGCTCATTGAAGTCGGCGCAATTACAAACGATCCTCGCGGCGGGGTCGGATGGATAAAGAATCTGGAGCCGACTACGACGCTGTATTCGTACGTAATGAACAACTACTGGGAGACGAACTACAAGGCAAGCCAGGATGGGCCGACGGTGTTCCGTTACTCGATTCGACCGCATAAGAAACTCGATGCAGGCCAGGCCGCAAGATTCGGTATCGAGCGCAGCACGCCTTTGATAGTGGCGCCCGTGGACGAAGCTACGCGCGTTTGCGAATCGGCCTTCAGCGTCAAGCCGGATGACGTCATAGTAACGGCGTTCAAACCGAGTGAAGACGGCAAGGCTCGGATTGTTCGGCTGTACAATACGAGCGGGAAAAGCTGCAAAGCAAAGATTGAGTGGGCCAGGCCCGCACCTTCAGAAGTGTGGCTGAGCAATCCGGGCGAGGAGCAGATATCGAGATTGGCAGGAACGATTGATATGGCGGGATACGAATTCGTTACGCTGCGAGTGCCGCTATCCGAATAGTAAGGAGCTAGTCGTGACATCACGCGAAAGAGTAATGACGGCGCTGGGCCACCGCGAAGGCGACCGCCCTCCAATCGATTTATCGGGGCACAGGTCGAGCGGGATTGCCGCGATTGCCTATGCCAGGCTCCGTGATTATCTCGGCCTGCCGAAGAAGCCGATTCGAGTTTACGACGTAGTGCAGCAATTGGCCGTGGTGGACGACGACGTACTCGATAGATTCCGGGTCGATACGATTGAATTAGGGCGGGGTTTTGCCCAAGACGATGAATCGTGGATACCATGGACGCTGCCGGACGGCACGCCCTGTTACGTCCCGGCATGGACGAGAATCGAAAGGGATGCGAACCGGTGGTTAATCCGGTCGAAATCGGGAACCGTGCTGGCCCACATGCCGGACGGGACATTGTATTTCGAGCAGACGCACTTCCCGTTTCTAAAAGGAGATGACCACCCGGAAAAGATTCACGCGACGCTCGAAGAGTGTATGTGGACGGCGGTCGCATCGCCGCCCGGGCCTATTGACGATGCGGCCCTTCGCCAAGGAGCGAAAAGACTGCGAGAAAGGTCCGACCGTGCAATAATAGGCCTTTTCGGGGGTAATCTTTTCGAAATCGGCAATTTCCTCTACCGTAACGACCAGTTCATGATGCTCCTTGCCGCCGAGCCGAAGCGGGCACACCGTTTCCTCGACAAGCTCGTCGAGATTCACATGCAAAACCTCGAGCGTTTTCTCGGCACAGTCGGCGACTGCATCGACATAATTCTCTTCGGCGACGATCTTGGCATGCAGACCGGACCCATCATGTCGCCTGCGATGTACCGCGAATTCTTCAAGGGTCGCCACCAACTGCTGTGGAAGCGAGCCAAGGAACTGGCGAACGTGAAGGTAATGCTGCACTGCTGCGGCGGAGTCCGTGAATTGCTCGGCGACCTGATCGAGGCCGGCCTAGACGCGATCAATCCTGTCCAGATAAGCTGCGTAGGAATGAATGCAGCCGAGCTTAAAGCCGAATTCGGAAAAGACATCACCTTCTGGGGGGCAGGATGCGATACCGGCAACTTGCTTGGCAACGGCACGCCGGAGACAATCGCCGAACACGTTAAAAAGCAAATCGAAATACTCAGGCCCGGCGGCGGATTCGTCTTTCAGCAGGTGCACAATATCCTCGCAAACGTACCGCCCGAAAATATCACCGCCATGCTCGATGCAGCCGGCAATGCCGGCTGAGTAGCAGAGAATACCGAATGACTTCAACCGACTTTCGAATAATAGCCCTGTACTTCATCACCGTAATAGGCCTAGGCTTCTGGTACCAGAAAAGGGCTTCCAGGAACCTGCGGGCATATTTCCTCGGCGGCGGGAAGATACACTGGCTCGGCCTGGCAATGTCCGGTTCTGTCTCCAATTTCGATATCACCGGAACGATGTGGATCGTCTCGATTCTATACGTCCTCGGCATGAAATCCATGTGGCACCACTGGATGTGGGGCTTCCTCATGGGGGCCTTTTTTCTCGGCTACATGGGAAAATGGGTGCGACGGTCGAACGTGATGACGGCTGCCGAGTGGATGCGGACGCGCTTCGGCAGCGGCCCCGGCGGACGTCTTGCGAGAACGGCATACGCGGTGATGGCCGTTGTCACCCTGGCGAGTTTCGTCGGTTACGCCTTCCAGGGGATCGGAAAGTTCGCATCCGTGTATATTCCGCTCGAATCTCTTGCCGACCATACAACGATCGCCTGGCTGCAAACATTGGTCACAACCTATGAAGCCAACGCCCTGGCGGTGGCTATCATCGGAGCAACGACGTTATACGTGATCCTCGGCGGACTCTACAGCGTTGTGGTAACCGACGTAATCCAGACGATCATCCTTACTCTGGCGAGCGTCTTCATAGCTTACCTCGCATGGTCCAAACTGACGCCGGAACTGCTCGCCACTCTGCCGGCCGATTGGACGTCGCTCCGCGTACCCTGGAGAATAGAGGCCCTTGCCGGAACGGAAAACTCCGGCTTCGAACTCTTCGGCGCCCTTGTGATCGTATGGGTCATCAAGGGCCTGCTGCTCAACGCCGGCGGGCCTGCGCAGATGTACGACTTCCAGAGATTCCTCGCCGCCCGCGACGCACGTGACGCAGCGAAGGTCGGAGCGGCATGGAGCGTATTTCTGATTGTCCGCTGGGCGATGGCCGTCGGCATCGTGCTGCTGGCCCTGACGGGAGTCGCCGGCGTTACCGATACGGAGGAGGTAATGCCGATAGTGCTGCTGAAACTGCTGCCCGGCGGGATACGAGGCCTGGTATTGGCGGGACTCCTTGCCGCATTCATGTCAACCTTCAGCTCGACAGTAAACAGCGGGGCATCGTTCATAGTCCGTGACATCTGGCAGCCCTACTTTCGGCCCGATGCCGGCGACCGCGAATCGGTTCGGTGCAGTTACGCCGCAACAATCCTGCTCGTGGTTGTAGGGGTCGGGATCGGTTTTCAGGCCGGATCGATTGCCAGGATTTGGAACTGGATGATGATGGCCCTCGGAGCAGGGGTAGTTATGCCGAATGTGCTTCGCTGGTACTGGTGGCGAATGAACGGATGGGGCTACTCGATGGGGACCTTTGCAGGGATCCTGCTTTCCCTGATAGCACTGTTTCAGCCCGACATGCCGGCCTATTACGTCTTCCCTGCGATATGCGCCGCATCGCTGGCTGTCAGCATTATAGCCTCGATGGCGACTTCGCCCGTCGATACCGAAGTACTCCGGTCATTCTACAAATCGGTTCGCCCGTTCGGGATGTGGGGGGCGATTCGCAAACAGACGGCATTGTCGCAGGAAGAAACCGCATCGAAGTCGGAGAATGTCCCGCTCACGATTTTGAATGTTTGCCTGGGGATGATCGCCATTTCAGGACTTTACCTTTTCCCAATGTACCTCGTGGGCCACTGGTATGCCAAAGCCGGTCTATGGCTGGGCGTTGCCGCCGCTGCCGTGCTGGTTCTGATATTCACATGGTATTCGAACCTCCCGAACAGATCGACGGCCGACGGGCAAGAATCCTAACGTCGAAGGCAAATCGGACAGGACCGGGTGATTATCTGCAAAAAATGTGAGAAAGTTTGATATTGTGTCGGTTTGGCACGTCTGTTACCGTGAAATACCAATCAGGAACTCAGAACCGGGCAAAAAAACCGAATGAGTCTTGAAAACTGTAATGTAGAATACGAAATACTCACTTGAAGGAGAATCGAAATGGGCAAGTCACAACGTGCAAGCGCAACGGCGCTCTTTACAACCCTTCTAATATTGTCTTCTGTGGCTATCGGCGCCGATTCTGGCTGGTCCTGCTGGATGGGGCCCAATCGCGATGGAAAGTCTTTGGACACCGGTCTGCTGAAGAAATGGCCTGAGGGCGGCCCGAAACTGCTCTGGCAGGCCAAAGGGCTCGGCGTCGGCTTCTCGACCGTCTCAGTGAGTGATAATACTGTCTATGCAACAGGCGATTCAAAAGACAATCTGATGCTTTTCGCTTTTGACATGAACGGCAAGGAAAAATGGAGGGTCCCCGTAGATAAGCCCTGGACGCCCGGCCCCGGCGGGTCACGCTCGACCCCCACCGTAGATGATGGGCGGGTGTATGTGCTGTCCGGCAACGGTGTCCTTGCGTGCATGGACGCCAAAAGCGGCAAACTCAACTGGTCGAAGAATATGCGGGATTTTGGGGGAAAACCGGGCGGCTGGGGCTATGCCGAGTCGGTCCTGATTCACGGCAATCTGGCAATCGCAAAACCCGGCGGCGAAAACTGCATCGTCGCATTCAACAAAACCAACGGAGAGGTCGTCTGGAAAAGCACAGGTTTCCAGGCAGGGCCTGAATACGGCTCGTGCGTATCCATCCAACATGAAGGCGTCGATATTATTGCCACCGGAACAAACGCAGGCATCGTCGGCGTATCGGCCAAGACCGGCGAACTGCTGTGGCTGAACGACTGGTGCAAGGGTAATACAGCTAACTGCCCCGATCCGCAATATGCCGACGGGTACGTATTCTGGGCCAACGGATACGGCAAGGGTGGGATATGTCTCAAGCTCAAAGCCAACGCCGGCAAGGTTGCCGCCGAGCAGGCCTGGACAACCCGTGACATGGTCTGCCACCACGGCGGTTATATCATTCATGAAGGTTATATCTACGGCAACCATAACGGCGGCTGGTCGTGCCTCGAACTGAAAACGGGCAAGTTTATGTGGAATGAGACAGCGGTGGGCAAGGGCTCGCTCTGCTTTGCCGACGGAATGTTGTATCTCTTCGGCGAGAACGGAGGCAAGGCAGCACTGGCGACCTGCTCGCCCGACGGCATGCAGGTAACAGGCAATGTAACCGTCGAAGGCAGCGGGCCAAGCTGGGCGCATCCGGTAGTAACAGGCGGCAGGCTCTACCTGCGATTTGCGGACAACCTCTACTGCTTCGACGTAAAAGCTGGTTAGTGTTCTATCTACCGCCCTGCTTCCGGGCGAAACACCATATCCTGACTCAAGCGGACATCGTCGAATCCGCAGTTTTCTTTACAGCGAAGCTGCATTTCAGAATACCGCTATTCGCTTATCGAGCGATTTCCTTGCGCAGCCACTCTATACTCTGCTCGATCTTTCCCGGAGCCGCTTCGCATTCTATCGAGATGACACCATCGAAGTCGATTTCCTTGAGCAATTCGATGCATCCTGCGATGTTCTCGGCGTTGACTCCCTCGCCGATACCCACGACCGAACAGGCAATACCGGTCATCCCGCCGCGGACCGCCTCGGCAAGCTCGGCGCTGACATCCTTGATGTGGCAATGAGAAACCTTGTGGCGAAAACGCTTGAGGAATTTGACCGGGTCCTGCCCCGCGATGAAAACGTTGCCCGTGTCGAAGTTCATCTTCAAATACGGCGAGTCATAGAAACTGAGAATCTTCTCCATACAATCCGGGTCTGTTGTGTATGGGCCGTGCGGCTCAACGTTAATTATTACATCGTATCTTTCGGCCCATTCGAGTACGACACGATAGTACTGCTTCATAAGCACCATCACCTCATCGTCGGTATATCCCTCGGGCTTTCGCCCGCCGTCGGTAGTATCGACGCACGGGCAGCCGAGGGCCTTGGCAAACTGAATAGACCGCGTAGTGTAGCCTATCCCGCGAAATAGTCCCTCCGGACACGACATAGGATACGCCGCGTCGAGCTGCGAGACCTTCAGGCCCATCGAGTCCAGGTAAGCTTTCAGCTTCAGCGGATCCGAATGAAGCGGTATGTGCGGACTATAGCCCAGGGCTTCGATGAAGTAGTCCCCGTCGATAGTCCCGAACTCGACGAATTTCATGCCGTTGTCCTTTGCGACCCGGCAAGGAACCTCATACGACACATCCAGGTGACGCCAGTTATCCACGTGCATGCTCAGTTTTATCATAGTTCTATTCCTTTCTCCGGATCGCCGGCGCGATCACCTGCTGATATTTGTCTTGCCGCTCTTGAGACGGGTTGATTTTCCATTCCAGACGAACCTTCCTTCCAGGCCGTCCGGCAGAACTACCCAGCCTTTGACACCGGCCTTATCTTTTCGCTCGAATCTGACTTCGATCATGCCGAGCGGATGCGGCATTTTGCCTTCAACCCACTCAAGCGGGCCGAGGTGTGGTTCGATCCGCACGGACTTAAATCCCGGCTTGGCAGGCTCAATCCCGCACACCGTTGCCAGTAAATCATAATTCGGGCCGGCGCTCCAGGCGTGACAATCCGAGCGGGTGGGCTCGGGCTTCTCGGCGAACGTGGTCAGGCCCATTTTGAGCATGTCTCGCCAGGGCCGGAGCATTTCGATATAACGATCTCCAAGGCCGGCCTTCTTCATAGCCCGAACCAGATAAAAATGGTAGTAGAAGGTGCACTGAACGAGGTCTTTTTCGGCGACGACTTTTTCCATAAAGGCCTTTTGGCGTGCGGCCGGAATCATATCAACAAGCACCGCCATTACATTCGTATGCTGGCTGAACAACTTTTTCTTCGGCGTATCGGCGAAGAGCCCGCGTTCTTCGTCCCAGCAGTGCTTCCGCACCGCCTTCTTGAGCGAGCCGGAAAGGCTGCGATAATGCCGGGCCTGGTTTTTATCGCCGAATGCTTCGGCCAGTTCGGCGGCATAGTCGAGGGCGTAAACGAATTGCAGTGTAACAATCGCGGAGTTGCCCTCCTTGACGCCGCTCGGCTCGCCGGATTCATATTGAGGCACCCAATCGACATAGTTCCACCACGGCAGAACTCCCAACATGCCGTTTTCGTCAATGTGTCCCTCGAACCATTCCAGCACTCCCCGAATACCGGGCAGAAATCTGCCGATAAACGCCGGGTCGTCGCGGTGCATCCAATGATCGTGAATCATGGTTATCCAAAAGAGGGAATAAGGCGGTATTATCTGCTGAACGCAGTGCGGGTATCGACTTGCCGTCAAGCCCTCCGGCATCCGCGAATCGTCGAACTGCATGATGGCGTTCCGCATGAGCCGGTCGTCGCCGGAGACGTATAACGAGATAAACGTCTGTATGCGCGTATCGCCGGCGTACTGAAGCTGTTCATAATACGGGCAGTCGTAATAAGTCTCGCCGGAGCAGAGTCTCGCCGTTCGCCAGCCGACGTCCCAGATATCCGTCAATTCCGGGTCGCTGCCGGCAAAGGAAGCCTTTCTTTTGAATGGATAACCGGTGTACCTCCCGTAGAAATCGTGAATAGTCAGAGGCTCGCTCGCCGTCTTGATTTCAATTTGCAGATACCGATACGTTCGCAGCCACAAGGGCCGAAACAGCCTTTTTTCGCCGCCGTTGGGCAGGAACTTGTCCTGGTAGCCTCGTATCCGGCGGCCTCCTATCTCATCGCGATGACCCTTCTTGCCTTTCTCGTCGAACAAGGCTTCGGCATATTCCAACGTTACCTCACTACCCTTGCCGCCGCTGACCAGCAGTTCAGGATAAGCAGTGGTCAGATAGGTCTGGTCGAGCAGTATCGTTGCCTTAGTATCGGGCGGAATTTCAAGCGGTTTAGCCGCGTTGAGAAAATCTTCGGTAATAGATGCACCGGAAGAACGAGCAATCTTTGGAATACGCTGCAGCCGGTCCTCCATCGCCGGGATAGGCCGGGGGACAAGGGCCCAGGGCATACTGAAGTTGCGCACCCCGTAGGGCACACCCTTGCCGAGCTTTTTGGCCTTGTCCCATTTCGAGTCGTCATAATCACTTTCCTGCCAGCCCCACGGGTATTTCGAGCCATCGACCCGATCTCCCGGCCCGATTACTATGAACGCCCAGAAGAGCCGACTGCGTTCGACGGGAACAGGAGAATACGCCGAGTTCTGCATCACCTTCCAGCGATCGTCGGTATTTACTACGGACTCTGATTTCGAATCGCCCTGCACGATAAAAGCAGTCTGGCTGGTAACTTGAGCGAAGGGAATATGCTCGCCGAAATTCCAGACCACCGCAGCTAAGACATTCCCGCCCTTGTCCAGGAACGGGCCGATATCCACAGTTTCAAACCGCCAGTGATCCAGATCGCCGCGGGCAGGCCCCATGCCGACCGCCCTGCCGTTGACGAACAGCCGATACCGGTTGTCAGCCGAGACGTGAATCACGAACCGGCTCGGCTTGGCCTGGAGATCGAAGCTCCGGCGAAAGAGAAAAACCCCGTAATCGTTGCCCGAGGCCGTAGGATGCGCAATCCATTCGGCAGGCCAGCGATCCTTGAGCAGCTCGGGATTTATGGCAACTGCCGGCGACTGCGCCATGACAATCGAGCTACAATAAAAAGCAATGAGCAAATACGACACTTTTCTGAACATAGCGCACCTCCAAAGCCAATGAATCTCGTATGTTCTCACGTTAGGAGCAGAACTGAAAACACTATTTACGCATGCAGAAAATCTACCTCTTTTACCCGGCCGCTTCAACAAGAAACTTACACATCGCGACTCCGCCCGGAGAAAACAGTTGACACCTTTTTTACACCGGCCAATAATCGACATAGAATATAGGCTGATTAACGAGCAGGACCACGCTCATTTCACTGGAGGCTGACCGTGAACGCGTACAGCCGGATGTCGATTGCAGGAGTAGCTCTGTTTATCACGATCTCCCCGACCTTCTCTGCCGAGTCCGACTTCTCGCCCAAGCCGAACGAACAGCAACTTCCCAACGCCATGCACTCGGCCATGACGAAAACGCCGAGTATAACTGTCGGGCGGGAGAATGCCGTTCTAACAGGGCAGGATAATCGGGCCCTGCAAGCCGCCGTCGATTACATTGCCGGCATGGGCGGAGGAGTCGTGCAGATCACGGCTGGACGGTACGAAATGTATGATTCGCTGCATCTGCGATCTAATGTCACAGTCCGCGGAGTTGAAGGAAAGACAATACTGCACAAGGCCGAAGGCGCCGTCTCGCCGCTCGCCATCGACGGTGATTTCGGCGAAGAGCAGATAACGCTGATAGACCCTGCGGGCTTCAGCGTTGGTTGCGGCGTTGCCATTCGAGATGAAAACGCCGGAGGATTTCATACTACCGTCGCACGTATAACCGGACGCAGCGGCAATACGTTCTCGATCAACAAGCCCCTCATGGCTGACTGTATGGTCAGTAACAAGGCCAGAGCGACAACCGTTTTTCCAGTGATAAGCGCATATGAAATAACGAACACAAAGATTGAAAACCTCATAATTGACGGCAACAAGGACTCCAACATTCATCTCAACGGTTGTCGCGGCGCGGGTATATTCTTTTATCGAGCCTTCGGAACTGTAATCAGCGGTTGTACGGTTCGTAATTACAACGGAGACGGCATCAGTTTTCAGCAGTCCAATGATGTCACCGTACTGAACTGTACCGCAGAAGACAACGCCTCGCTCGGCATTCACCCCGGCAGCGGCTCACAGCGCCCGACTGTTCGCAAGTGCATCTCTCGCAGGAACGGGACCGACGGCCTGTTTCTTTGCTGGCGGGTCAGGCATGGGCTCTTCGAGGAAAACCAACTCATCAACAACGGGCGTTTCGGCATTTCTATCGGGCATAAGGATTCGGACAACCTGCTGCGTCGCAACGTTGTCCGGCTGAATCACTCCAACGGAATCTTCTTTCGAAATGAATCGCTCGGCATGGCCGCCCATCGCAATCGCCTCGAAGCGAACGTAATTGAAGACAACGCCACCGGCGGCGAGGCGGCCGGAATTCGAATTCGGGGACAAACGAACGATCTTGTCTTCAAGGACAATATTATCCGTGACACCAGGCCGAAGGAACTGCAAACGCAGACTGTCGGAATCCGTATCGAGGAAAAGGTCGGACGGGTTGTCCTGGACGACAACAAAATCGAAGCCAAAACCCCTATAGACGACCGCCGGACACAAAAAACACAATAGGGTACATCATGGTATTAACACCTGACAAGGAGAGCACAATGAATCCTGTAAACCGCCGGGACTTCCTGAAGGGCTCCATCGGTGCAGCCGCAACGGTTGCAGTGCTTCCGCAAAGAATAAGCTCTGCCGCTAATGAGAAGATTAGTATTGGGGTGATGGGACTGGGAGGAAGAGGAACATTCCTCGCCCAAATCTTCGCTAAGAGGCCCGATACGGAAATCGCCTATCTCTGCGATGCCGACAGCAGGCGTTTCGGCTCCGCCGCCAAAGCTGTTGAGGATACTCAACCCTCAAAGCCGAAACTCGTTCAGGATTTTCGCAGAATCCTCGACGACAAGAATGTAGATGTCCTCATAAACGCCACTCCCGACCACTGGCACGGACTCGGAACAATAATGGCCTGCCGGGCCGGCAAAGATGTATATGTCGAAAAACCCATGAGTCATAACGTCTTCGAAGGCTCAAAGATGGTCGAGGCGGCCCGTAAATACAACAGGGTCGTTCAGGTGGGGATGCAGACGCGAAGCGCCCCATACATGGCCAACGCAAAGCAGTACGTCCAGTCGGGCAGGATAGGGGATGTCCATCTTGTTCGCGTATTCAATATGATGAAGCATGGGACAAGGCCGCCGGGAGACGTGCAGGATGTTCCCGACGGCTTCGATTACGATATGTGGTGCGGACCGGCTGCGAAACCGCCCTACAATCCGAGCCGCTACTGGCTCAATTTCAGCGAGTACAGTTGCGGACCGATACCGGGGGACGCAATCCACCAGTTGGATCTCGCGCGATTCCTTACCGGCGACAAACCTTATCCTGATACGGTCGCCCATGCCGGCGGAATCATCGTCCTGCGCGACGGCAGGGACACACCCGATACGCAATTAGCGATGTATGAATACGGCCAATTCACACTGCAACTCGAAGCGGCCCTCTGGACGCCGTATATGAAAAAGACTCCCCAGAGCATTCGTAATTCCGACGCTTTTCCCGACTGGCCCTTCAGCAGCACCAGAATCGAGTTATTCGGAACGGACGGTTTCCTCTACGTCGGAAGGCACGGCGGCGGATGGGTGGCATACGACTCCGATGGAAAAATCGTTCATTCCGAATTCGGCAGACAGGCCGACGCAGAACACCGGGATAACTTCATTGACTGCATCCGAACCAGAAAAAAACCAAATGCCGACGTCCAGCAGGGGCATTATTCCGCATTGCTCTGCCACCTTGCGAATATATCATGCCGGCTCGGCAACCGCAAACTCGCCTTCGACGCAAAGACAGAATCATTCCTCAACGCTCCCGACGCAGACAAACTCCTCAAACGCACTTACAGAGACCCGTGGAAGATGCCTAATCCGATATGAGGGCAGCCGTCAAAACACATTACGCCTGAGACGATACCTGGCTCGCCAGGCAAAAAGCAGTCCCAGAAACATATACCCGATCATACAGGCCAACATCCAGAGCGTCGCCTGCGAAGCTCCGCGTTTGCTAATATCCATCCAGTAGTAGCTATCGAGCCCGCCGTGGCCCGCTGTCGCACTGAGAATAACAACGATATGCACGAACGGATTTGTGTCCAGATAGGATTCGAGCAGATCGTAGTCGAGCTGGTCGATTTCCGCAACCAGGAACATCAACAACGGAATCACCGCCCAGATAGCGGCCGCGAACGTGAAGTTGACAATTACCGCGGTGGTCGTCCGTCTGAATCGCGTGCTGAAATACAATCCGCTGGCCGAGAGAAATACAACGATCCACGCAACGAGTATGCCGACCTGAAACAGGGCAATCGGGTGAATGACGCCGGCGAGGATGAAAAGTACTATATGCCCGAACAGAAGACACCAGACAGGCAGGCAACGGCGAACGACACCTGCGAACTTGCCGCCCAATATTTGCCACTCGCCCAATGTCGTCGTCAACAACAAGGGCCAGGCCAGCGATTCCTTCTCCGAGGTAATGCAGGTGGCAGGGAGGATTATCGTAAAAAGCGTTCCCAGGGAAACAAAGACAACGCCATAGAGGATGTGCACATCGTCATCATCGAGAGCATCCTCGTTGGCGAAAAATGCATAGGTCATGAACAGCAGGATCAGGCCGACGGCAATGGTAATCAGAAATGCCACCTTGCGGCGTCCGAGCAACGGAGACTTCAACTCTTTCCAGAGAATGGCCGAACCTGTTACTCGCCGAGGCGCAGAAAGCGAATCCGTTGAACTGACAGTATCACCGCCCGCCACAACCGGCTGGGGCCGGACAGGAGGCGGCGAGCCCAACTGCCCCACAGCCTGCCTCAACGCGACCCGCCGAACCATGGCCACCGATATCAGCAGCAACAGTCCCGAAGCAAGCAAAAAGACAATGCACTCCGCCATCCAGGCCGCCCCCCCCATCAACGCCGCCGTGCGAGCCGACATCATCGCTTCAGTCATGAAGATCAGGCAGAAGTAGGGATTCACAAAGGTAAGCCCCCTGAAGAACTCGCCCTCGGAAAGCATATCCGACGAAATGAATATCATTGCGCCAAGAACAGGGATCAGGGCAAAAAGCGTTCCGAATGTCAGGATGGCCAATATGATGACGACGTATGCCCGTCGGCTGAGTATCGAAAAGAACAGACTCACAGACCCCGCAAAAAGAACGGCCGTCAGCGTAACACACAATCCCGATATGATATACCCCCACGGAACGCCGCCGAAAACGCGAACTATCGCCAGAAGAGGCAGACTGATGACCATCAGCAGCACCAGTTGCAAAAGCTTGCTCAGCAGTTTGCCGACTACAATCTGGAAACTGTTGATAGGCGTAGTCATCAGCAGCCCCAGCGTCTTGTGGTATATCTCGTCGCTTATGGATGTGCTCATCATGACAATGGCGACAAGCTGCGTCATGATAAACTGGAACCACATTACCGCTGCCACTATCGCCATGCCGGCTTCGGCCATTCGAGAGCTTTGATAAAGTCCGGATCGCTGTGACGGCACTGCGGCTGCCCAGAATAAAGATAGAAACAAGGTCAGCAGCACGATATACCCAAATCGCAGAACATAGTTTCTCCGCCTCCGACTCGATATACGAAGTTCCTTGTCGAAGATTGGCCCGGTCACCCAGGACAGGCGTAGAAACCGCACAATAGAATTCACCAACGTAGTTGTCACAATAACAGACTCACTAAACTCATTCCTATATGTCGTTCTTTCGCCGTATCCGGCTGGCAAGAAGCTGATATACGAACTCGAACTTGCCGCACTGTCAAATCATGCCCTTTCCTTCAATCCCAGGATAGAATAAACATCAGAATACGTTTCGCCGCAACCGGCGCCTCGCACGCCACGCAAACAGCATTCCGAAGGTAAGGTATATGAGCATGGTTATGGCCAATACGACAGTTATTGACCATACATCGTGATGCTCCGTAATCCAGTCGAATCTCATTCTTGAGAGTCTCATATGTCTTCCGTATCCGGCGACCGCGCCAGAAACGACGACGCGGGCCTGCATCGCGGGATTTGCAAACATGCACGTCCTTCCAATCTTCTCGTTGTGCGATGCCACGCCTACCAGGCTCAAGACCACCGGGGCGATTATCCACAGAGCGATAGCCAGGCCGAACGTAGATACGACAGCCCAGGTCGTTCGCCGACAGAGAGAACTGAAATACAATCCCGAACTCGTGAGAAATACAGTCACCCAAACGACAAGCATCAGCAGATGCACTATGACAATCGGGTGGATATAGCCGACAAGAACAAACAACACTATGTGACCGGCCATCAAAAGCCATACCACCGAACATCGACGAGCCACCGCAATCGCCTTGCCAGCCAGTATCTGCCAGCCCCCAAGGGAAGTCGCCAGCAGGATTGGCCAGGAGCGAGACTCCTTCTCGGATGTGATACTGCTTGCGGAAAGCACAATATGGAAAATCACCGCTATCGATACGAACAGTACTGTGTATATTACATGAGTGAAATCCGCATTGAGGCATCCTGCCTTCGCCCACATTGCATAAGTCAAGAGCATGGAGGCGACAGTTAGTTGCAGTCCTATGATACTGTTTTTGCCCTCTCCGCCGCGAATGAGCGGCGCCCGGGTATCTTTCCACAGAACGGGCCAGCCCTTTACCCTCCTTATAACGCCCTGTGACTGAGCATCTATAGCCGTCTTCTCGGCGAATGCGGCTTTTCTTCGGAGCCGCTTGTGCCTGGGAGCGTATTCTATCTGCCCCGTCGCCTGACGAAGCGCGACTTTGCGAACAAAACAGGCGGATATTGCAATCAGCAATGCCGAGACGATAAGCATGAACGCACAATGCAGGGGCCAATAGAAGGCAAATGCGCCCCCGGGTAAACCGGGTGACATCAATGCCGCTGTATTACGCGATATCGCATAATACGGACTCATATGCGACAGGCCATGCCAGAAAATCAGACTCGTGGAAAACGGATTCATTACGCTCGAAGCGTATCTCATCGGCGCCAGCAGGAGGGCTGCCAGCATCGCCGGGACCAGGCCGAACAGAAAGCCAATGCTCACAACCGTCTTAATAATGACGACATATGCCCGTCGATTGCTTATCGAAAACAGCAGACTCAGCGTCCCGGCAAAGATCGCCGCCGTAAGAGTTATACAAAAACTCGACAAAACATAGTCCCACGGAACGCCGCCGAATACACGCAAAGCCGCCAGAAGCGGCAGACTGATTGCCAGAAGCAGAACTATCTGAAGCAGCTTGCTGCTGATTTTGCCGAGGACTATCTGAAAACCGCTGATAGGCGTGGTCATCAGAAGACCGAGCGTCTTGTTGTATATCTCGTCACTGATCGCCGTACTCAGCATAATAATTGCAAGCAACTGTGTCACGGCAAACTGAAACATGACTATTGTACTGACGATAATCCTGCCGGCGACCGCCATCCTCGACTTCTGAAACGTAGTCGAAGCCTGACTCATAACCTCGCTTCGCCAGACAACGACAATAAAAGCCGTCAGCAGAATCAGATATACAAATCGTAAAACGTAGTTGCGCTTCCGCCTGCTTGAGACACGAAGTTCCTTGTCCAGCAAAGGGCCGCTCAGCCTAACCGGATTCAAGATGTATCTTATGCTGCTTAGCGATGCGCTCATAACTACTCTCAAATCGCAATTTCAGCCGGAGGCTAATGCACGATGCCTTTTGTCAACTGCAGAAATGCATCATCCAGTTTAAGCTGCTCGGGCTGGAGGAACACTACATCAAGGTCCGCATTGACCAGAGTCCGGGCTATCAAACCGTTGCACTCCTTGCCGTCGGCGAAGGTCACCGAAATATAGTCTGCGACTATTTCGACCTTGCTTATCGACGGAAGAGCCGACAGTAATTCGACGGCTGTGTCCCGGTTCTCGGCAACCTTCACCCGGACTTTGCTCTGGATCCCCAGGTGAGGGCGAATCTCATCCAGTCTCCCACTGAAAACCATTTGCCCGTGCTCGATTATTCCGACGTGGTCGCATATCTCTTCCAGTTCGCTGAGAATATGGCTTGATATCATAATCGTCTTGCCCATGCGCCTGAGTTCCCGCAGCAGCTCCCTGATCTCGATCCGTGCGCGCGGATCGAGGCCGCTGGCGGGCTCGTCCAGGATCAATACCTTCGGATCATGTATAAGAACGCGAGCCAGACCCAGCCGCTGCTGCATACCACGGGACAGGCTATCGACGGTCACGCTTTGCTTCGACGTCAGGTCCGTCAGTTCCAGCACCCCATCGACAATACTCTTACGTTTTTGCCGTTCGATGCCGAAGGCCGCAGCGAAGAACTCGAGGTATTCGAACACCTTGAGATCGTCATATACTCCCATGAAATCCGGCATGTAGCCGACCAGCCGGCGAACCTTCTTTCCGTGCCTGGTCACATCGAGTCCGTCGATAAACGCCGTCCCCCGCGTCGGCTCCAGCAGTGTCACGAGGATACGCATCGTTGTCGTCTTCCCGGCGCCGTTCGGACCGATGAAGCCGAAGATATCGCCCTGCTTAATAGTGAGGTTCAAGTTTTCGACCGCCGTTAGATCGCCGTAGTCTTTAGTCAGATTTTCAATTCTAATCATTTTTCAAATTCCCCGTCTTCTTCTCCTGGAAATACCACAAGCCTGCCCAATTGAATATGCTCATACTTGCACCGGCGTGCATCGACAGCAAAGGGTACTGCTGCATTCTCATACTCCACGCAGACAACCGCCGCACCATGAGCCAGGTATGCATCGATAGCCCGCGTGCGCTGGAGGGATCCCTGGGCGAAGTAGCTGTATTCCCGATTAAGGCGCCCGGCATCCTCGGAATAATGCTGATAACTGTAATAGGAATCCCGCAAACGATTCTCGTCAACCTCACGCCAGGCATTTACCTGCTGCATCTCCATGCTGTATTGCCCGCTCGAATGCGGGCCGACTGTCCCGACAAAAACGCCCCTTCCATCGTCGAACAGGACATAACCCTTAAGAATAGCTGCGTCGGACTCATTATTGATCTGCACTGTTACCTGGTCGCCGTCGCGGCCAACATCTGCGGTGAAAGGCAGCCGCTCGATTACTCCCTCGTTCATCAGACACTGAATCGTCCATATATTCACCGGCAGCGACACGGGCCAGTTCTCGCCGTCTTCCTGGTTGCAGTATATCGTCCTTGCGCCCACCTCGTAACGATGGGCCCATATGGACTGCTCCATCGGGGCTATTCCCGACCACCACTGCTTCTCGCCGAGGTCTTTCAGTCGATACTCGGCGCTGCGGGGTGCGAAAAGACCGCAGTAATTAGTTGACCATGCCGTCTTGCCGTCGGCAACACCGTCAAGAATAGAGACCACACGCAACTCAAGATCACCGCTTCGAAGAAACCGCACGCCGTAGTATGCAAACACGGTAAACGTGATAATCCAGAATGTGCAGGTCACCCACGTCAGCGGAAGTCTCCCCAGACGTTTGAGTATAATGTAATCAACGGGGCCTAGAAGAACCGCCAACAGGCTGAGCAGCAAAATGACCCACCATATACTCAGGGGCCGAATCCCTTTGTAAATGTAATTCATGACCGCATTATTGGCGGCCTGGGCTACGCCTGTCTCGAAGTAGTTCGTATTCTGCCGGCTATTTATGCTGTTCTCAGCGTCCTGTTCGAACCGTATAGATCGATAGGACTTAGCGTACTGCCGACGGGACGTACTCGCAGCGCCGGCCGGACCGTCGCCGCAGATATCATCGAGCACCATTCCGAGACATTTCACCCAGAACCGTGACGATCTGGCGCCTTGTCCTTCACTCAATGTCGCCGGATCGAACGCCAGAACCCCTACCCGCCCGAATCCCGCGTAACCGGTCGCAAACACGCAATCATTGGCATCGCTGAACTGCCTGGCGCAAAGCTGAACACCCGGTTTCTCCGCCAAAGGCCAAAATACAATCGTCTCCGGATCGCTCGATTGCAGGTCCCAGTCACCCAGCAGCTCCACGCCTAATGTGGTTTGTCTGGCCTGGCCGACATGCACCGGGATCACCTCGGAAATCGGATTATTTCCCGCCAGCGGATGTACGCCAAGGACCAGCAGGACTTTGCCTCCGTTCAATACCCACTGCGAGATCGCCTCCAACTGACGGGGATTGAACTGGTCCCAGTCGGGGTCGTAGAGTATCAGAATGTCGAGACTCACAAGACCCGCCCAGTCCCACGGAGCCATCCGAATAAGCTTGTCGCCCAGATAAACCTTTCCCTCTCCCCTTCGTGACCGGGAAACGGCCTGCTTCGGAAGCCTCAGCAAGCCGAACCGTCTGCCGCCGATGTGACCTATGAGCATATCATTTTCAGTGATTGACTGCAGCAACTGGCCGCTTGAAGAGCCGCCCCAAAGATCACGCTGCTCCGCATAAACCCTCTTGCGAAATTCCCCGTTCACCACTTTGAAGAGCTGGACATCGCATCTGTCCGCCGCGAAAGCAAACTTCGTCACCAGCGGCAAATGGAGATAAAGGTCCTTCGTAAGTACGAATTGATGGCTTATATTCAGATTGTTCAAGCCGTCCTGTGGGGCTGACAGGACTATCGCTCCGTTGAAAGGTTCTTCCAGTGTTGTCTGGATGCCTATTTCCACCGGCGTCCACTCCATCGGACGATAACACCCGCCCCACCCACAGAAGAAATCGACATTAAAATCCGATTCATCCGCCCGGACGCCCACACAAAAGCCCTGAGCGAGAACGGCAACCACGACTGCACACACACGTATCATACTAACTCCCGCCGATATCAACTCCAACAACTCATATTCGCATCTTTCGGCTATATACGAACCATTCCAGACACGCAAGAAACAACACAATACCAACAAGTACAGGCCAAAGCGGCACGTTTGCCAGGCTGAATGCTCCCTCCTCGGCCGTTACTTCCTGACCGGAAAAAACGAGCGCACGCCGTGGTGCTATATTGCTCTCGGACGAATCAAGCAGATTCACTGCAAAGAGCCTGGAATCGGTTCCTTCCGATCGAACTCCGTAGATGCCTGCCCGATCGGTCGCCGGAAAGCGAACCGAACCGTTCGGGGAAGCTTTGATTTCCCTGCCCGAGAAAACCGGACCGTCAACCAATACTGACTGATCGGCGCCGAGGCCGTCAATTGAGATAGGCTCGCCCACAAGCAGATTGGCTTCCTGATTCTGGCCAACCTGCATCCCGAGGAAGCTTACGGCGTTGTAGCAAAACAACACAAAGCTCGGCTCAAAAGGCCAGTTGCTGTTGAGAATATCAAAGGGGGCAAGAAGGAAAACACTGCCGTCGCGACGAACAAGCGTCAGGGCAGGCGATTCGTTGAACTCTGCAAGAATCTCTGCATCGCGAGGCAAGTCAAGTCCGTAACATTTCTGTGCAAAAAGATTCGTCAGGCTGACATATTTGAGAACGGCATGTTTCGGCCGCCAGTCAACGACGACCTGGCCTTGCAGTTCCCCGATAACCGAAACATCAATATTCTTCGGAGGACGCCCAAACACCATATAGCGTGACCGGGGCATCCGGGCCGGCTGACAACCGTCAAGAACTATTACATCGTAGAGATCCTGAAGACTGAAATTCGAGACGCTATTGGCATCGAATTCACTCGGCGTCATAATATCCAGCCCGGCCAGAGGACACGCCTTCAGAGCCAGTTCAAGCACCGTATTGCCCTCGGTCACAAGCAATACGTTAAGCTTTTTCGCCGGCTCCAGAATCGACCATGCCGTATCGTCACTCGCCAGAACATCCCTCCGCATCTGGCTGACCGCAAGAACGCCGGAATCCTGCGATGACAGCGAGAAATGCACGGCGACCTTCCCCGGTTCGCCGCGATCCCAGCCGCCCGCCGGAATACTCACCGACTTGACCGCACGAACCGACTCGTTAACGCTCAACTGCACATCCGTAGTCACTGGCTCGGGACCGTAATTCGCCACCGTACTGAAAACCTCCACGTCATCGGGATTCTCGTACGACCGCCGAGCCTGCATGGCTGTCACGCCAATGTTCTCGCCCGATTCACCTATGCAGTGAAACGTCAAGTTAGCGGCATCGACCATGAGCCGGTCGGCATCGCGTATCCGCCCGTCACTGAAGAGTATCAGCTTGGCCCTCTCCTGAGAACTTTCGTTGGCAGGCTGATCATCCGGCGCCAGCGAGAAGGCCTGCGCAACCATTATCGCCTCACCGAGCGCCGACCCGCCGTCGCCGCCCTCGATCCGGTCGATGGCGGAGAAGAGCTGCTGTTTGTCGGATGTGAAATTGCACATAACCTTCGCACGGCTGTCAAACGCTATTAGCATCGTCTCGTCACGATCTCCGCGTAACCGGAAAAAAGCTTCCGACCGAAGAGATTCCACATATATCCTCGCCTGTCTCTTGGCCTCTGCCAGCCGGCTTGGCTTAACGTCCGTCGCGCTCATGCTGGCGGACCGGTCGATGAGGATTACATGTCGCCGCGCGCCTCCGCCAGTAAGTGACAATATGGGCCCGGCCAGCCCGAACAGCAGCGCCGCGAGCATCAGCAACTGCAAAAAAAGCAAAATGTTCTTTCTCAACCGCTGGAACGGAGCATTAACCTGCAAATCCTGCACGGCACGCTGCCACAGCAGAGTGCTCGATACGATCTGCTCGCGACGCTTAAGTTTCAGGAAATACAGCAACAGCAGCAGAGGCACTGCAACCGCAGCGGCCCCAAGAGCTGTCCATGGTGTAAGAAATCTCATATACGCACGCTCCGAGCGAAAAGCTCTCCGAGGTCTTAGCGGAGAAGTCGAATTCGCCTCAGGTAGTTCAGAACCAGCGATTCCACGGAATCGACCGAATTCGCCAGCGCATAAACGGCCCCGCGGCGAATACAGAAGTCCTTCAATTCATTACAGTAAGCGGCCAGATTCCGCTTGTAGTATTTCACCAACGCCGCACTGACGGTTATCTCGGCAGCGTCGGCGTCTTCGACATCTATCAGTTTCAAGTCTCCTCCGAAATCGGGCGATAGCTCCTCCCGACTGAGAACCTGAATAACATACAGATCGTACTGCCTGCCGATGAGTCGCCGTAAAGCAGCATCATATCCTTCCTTGAAAAAGAAGTCGCTAAGTACGATCATCACCCCCGAACCGATCCTGCCGCTGGTAATCTGCCGACAGGCGTTCTCGAACCGAGATTCACCCTCGCAACTTGCGCTCAGAAGGAAATCCGCCATCTGGTGAATGTAGTTGCGCCCACGCATATTCGCAAGCTGCCCGACGAGACCGTCGGCAAAAAGGCTGATGCTTACGCGATTGTTGTTGACCAGGCTCACATAACCCAGCGCCGCAGCCAGTTTTTTGATGAAAAGCTCCTTCGAAGGCTCGCCCAGACCTATCGACGCACTGGTATCCGCAACTATATGCACGGTAAGATCCTGCTCTTCAACGAACAGCTTCAAGAACAATTGTTCCAGCCGCCCGTAAATATTCCAATCGACAAAACGCAAATCATCGCCCGCTACGTAAGGCCGATGGTCCGCAAATTCCACGCTCTGGCCGCGCCGCTTCGACCGCCGCTCTCCCTGCAGCTTGCCCTGCAGAATCTTTCGGCTCAGTACGTCCAGCGAATCCAGACGATTCATGAACTCCGGATCCAGCAGATCCGTTAGTCTCTTTCGCGCCCTTGTTGTCTTAGTCTCTTCCATAATACAGCAGCAATAGTCTCTTTCTATAAAATACGCACCAACCGCAAATATGTCGCCTATGGAACATCAAGTTTCTGCTCCAGAGTCTTCGGTGTACCCTGAAGTATCTCAGCAAGCACCGCGTCCGTAGTGACACCCTCGGCCTGCCCTTCGAAATTCAGCAGAATTCGGTGGCGCAAAGCCGGAAGCACCGATGCCTCGATATCGCCGAAGCTCACGTGATAGCGCTCGTCCAGCATAGCCCGCACCTTCCCTGAGAGCACCAGAGCCTGCACACCTCGCGGCGACGATCCAAACCGGACAAACCGATTCGTCGTCTCTGCCGCAAACTCGCCCTGCGGATGCGTCGCCAGGACCAGCCGAACAGCATAATCCTGCACGTGCTCTGCAATTACAACGTGCCTGACCAATTCCTGAGCCTGCATTATCTGCTCGGCGTTCAAGACTGACTGGGCCTGCGGATCGGAACCGGTCGTCGTCCGCCCGATGATATTTTGAAGCTCCTGTCGGTTGCTGTACGGAACGAGCAGCTTGAAGAAGAACCTGTCCAACTGCGCTTCAGGCAAGGGATATGTCCCCTCCTGCTCGATCGGGTTCTGCGTCGCCAGCACAATAAACGGCGCCGGCAACTTGCGCACCTCGCCCCCGCTGGTCACCGAGTGTTCCTGCATCGCCTCCAGCATAGCTGATTGCGTCTTCGGCGTTGCCCGGTTAATCTCATCGGCGAGTATGATCTGCCCGAATATCGGCCCAGGCTGGAACTCGAACTGTCGTCTGCCGCTGGCCGGATCCTCCATAACGATATTTGTGCCGATGATATCAGCCGGCATCAGATCCGGCGTGAACTGGATCCGCCGAAAATCCAGTGAGAATACCGAACTCAACGTCCGCACCAGCAGCGTCTTACCAAGGCCCGGCACGCCTTCGAGAAGAACGTGGCCGCCACAGAAAAGGCAGATCAGCACGTTTTCAACGATCTCTTCATGACCGACGATTACCTTTCCTATCTCCTTGCGCAGCGCATCGAACTTCTTGCGAAAATCACGGCACTGTTGTTCAACATTAGTCGCTTCTTTTGCCATTTCAGTAATCTCCTAAACCTCTATTCCTTATCCGCATCTGTTTCATCTTTCCGACGGTCTTTTGTCTTCTGTTTCGCTTTGAGCAGCCTGTCGATATGACTGGTTTCCCGGTCGGTCTTCTTCGGCGTCTCCTTTTCAGGCTTCTTCTCCGACTCTTTTTTCGCCTCTTCGCTCGCCTTGGCGACCGGCAAACCGCCCTTGTAGTCTTCAGACGCCTGGTACCGCTTCGAAGCAAGCGAATCGGCCTTGCTCGCCAAAAGTCTCTCGCGAAGCTTGGCTCGCTGCTGCTTGAGTCTTTCAATAGTCGGATCGGCCTTCTTTTCTCGCTTGGCCGCACGAATCACCCCGACTGCTCGTCGAGCGATTGACCGAAAGTCCACAACCACGCGGCGCACCGCAACATCGAGAAGAAACAACACCAGCCAAACAAACATCAAAGGCTTTGTAAGCGGCCTGTGGCTCTCGGGAAACTTCACACCCGCCTTATCATATACCGCAGCCATATTCGGATCCCCGGACAGCATCCTCCCCCCGGTAATCTTGCTCACCTCCGCCAGCAGCGGCTCATTATCTGAAAGGTCGCGAAATTCCGGTGCAAAGGGAATAGTCACCGTGCTCTGCATGATATGCGTCTTCGCAGCCTCACCCATCTTCCTGTACTGCAGATTCACAACATAACTGCCGGATGCGCCTCCCCTGAACTGCCCCTGGTACTGACCCGGACCGATTTGCACAAGGTCGAGCGGTATCTTCGATATGTCCGGCGCAATAACCTGGCCGTCGATACCGGCCAACTGCATAAACTTGCCGTTGGGATCGATTGCCTCGATATTGACCGTGACATCTTGGCCCTGAACATCCGCGAAGACTTCGCAATCAGCCGACTGTGCGGGTTTGCCGGCCCAACGAACCACCTGCTCCCAGAAGCTCTCGAAGCCGCTCCAGCCAAGCCAATTCGATGCCCATCGGCTGTCGGCAGAACTCGTAAATGCAACGCAACGCCCGAGCCCCGCCTGACATGTCGCCAATATCGGATCGCCGTCTCTGGCAAGCACAGTCTGATTCAAGCCGCTCTTCGGCCCGGTCAGAACATATCCGTCGAGCGGCGGAAGTCCGGCAGATAAGCCGCGCAGAATCTCGCTCAGAGAATACGTTATCGCAGGGGTGAAAGTCTCCTCCAGAATAAGCGCCCGCCGGACCACTTGTGCCTCCTTGATAAATATCTGTGGAAGTGCCGAGGGATTTGTCACATCGTAGAACCGCCCGCCGGTGGCCTGGGCCACTCGCATCAATCGCTGAATATAGCTGCGATCGTGAGCCGATATGGCCACTCCGGTAACCGTGATCCCGGCATCCCTGCATTCGCTCAGCAGTTTATCCGTAGGCGCCGTCGGATCCCCGTCACTGATCACTATCACGTGCTTTTGTCCCGCATCGCATTCAATCAGCGCGTTGTAAGCCTTCTGCAAATGGTCCTGCAGGCTCGGCATATCACCCATTATCATCTGCCTTATCGCTGACAGCGGAGCCTCTTTATCGCCAACCTGACCAAGCGGATACACCCAGTCGCCGCTGCCCTGCCAATTATACGCCAGAATGCCGACCAAATCATGTTTGCTCAATGCCTTGACCGCCGCAACGGCAATCCTTTTGCCCCAGGCATTGCCGTCGGGCATCTCGCAAGCGTGCATAATCAAAACAAGCGCGCCTTTAGGCATCTGTTTCTTCTGAGGAGGGTCAAGTTCGATTGGGAGTATCTCGGCGACCGGCGACCCGATCCACCCCCCGGCCCCGAACGCCTTCGGGCCGCCGACCATGATCAATCCGCCGCCGAGATCGTTAACATAGCGCACCAGCAACTCCTGCTGCTGGTAGCTGAACTGTCCGCAGTCGGTATTGACAAGTACAATCGCGTCCGTATCCATGACCATTGCCGGATTGTCGGGGAAGCTTCCAGCCGGAATGTAGCGAACATCCATTTCAGAATCTTGCAGGGCCGCAATAATTGCCTTACTCGCATCACCGTCCGTATCGACGACAAGAACATGCCCCGGACCGGCCACATAGGTCATCGTACTGGCGCGATTATTCTGAGTTATGACATCCCCGCTGTCGTCATCAGGAATGAAGACCGCCTCGAACTTGTGCATCCCGCGAGTGCCCACCGGAACCGACACTACCTGAACGTTGGTCCCCGCTTTCAATTCCACCGGCAGCCCGATCTCAGCCGAAGCGGGATCCAAATCCACGGGCCTGTCGTTCAGATCCAGCATCAACTTGCCGCGAGCATCCGAAGTGCTTTCCAAAACCAGACGCAGCGGCACTGTCTGGCCGCTCCGCGCCTTCGGCGGCGACTGCAATCTCCTGAATACCACCTCTCTGTCGTATCGGTACCGCAGAGCAAGAACATCTATGGGAATCCCGTTGGCCGCAGCCCTTCTCGCTGCCTCCTTAACGTCGCCGGACGTCTCATTGCCCTCGCTGACAAGCAGTATCCGAACCGCGGTATCCGGAGGCGCGATAGCCATCGCCATCTGAATACCGTCGGAAAGCAGCGTCTGACGGCCGGTAAGAGTCGTATTTCGCTCCCGAATCTTACCTTCTATCGAGGGCAGCAGGGAAATACTCGCGGCCTCGGCGACATCGACTACCGCCAGCCGGTCTTTCGCAAAGTTCTTAGCAGTCAGCGCCGTGTTCAGGTAAGCCAGACTCTGTGCCTGAAGCTTGGCTGGAATAGACTGGCTCCGGTCGAGTACCGTGATAACCGTTAGCAGCTCACTTGTCTGCGTAAGCATCGGCCGAGCCAGCAGCGCAATCAGAACCAGCACCACAAGGCACCGCAGGCCAATCGCCAGAACTCGCCGCACCGGCCCCATCGTAGTAAGGCTTCGCCGTCCCAGCCAGACAATCACCACCAGCAGCACGCAAGCCGCCAGCCACCAGGGCCGGCTGAAATAAAAACCATAGGAATACGTCATAACTGCCAGACCTGTATCCTGTTATTGCCGGCATCGACGATATACGCCCGGTTACGATTATCGACGGCGACTGCCCAGGGAAAAGCCAACTGCCCCAGTTCACGACCGGCCCTGCCATACACACCGATACTGTGACCGTCAGGGTCGAACAATTGTATGCGATTGTTTCCAAATTCGCAAACCACCAGTGTCCCATCCTGTAGTATCGCCATATCATAGGGATAGCGAAGCTCTCCGGCGCCGCGACCTGCCGAACCGATATACCCGGACAAAACACCGTCCAGACCGTAAACTGCGATTCGGTGATTGCAGGCATCGGCAACATACAGCCGTTCGCGCCGCTCGTCGATACACATCGCCGAAGGACGAGATAGCTGCCCTTCGCCCACCCCCGGCTCGCCGAAGCAGTATTGGAAGACCCCGGCTTCGTCGAAAACGCTCACGCGATCATTGCCGCCGTACTCGGTGACATAAATCAGGCCCGACGACGAGAAGACAACATCCGTAGGATAGATGAACTGTCCATCCCCCTCGCCGAATCCGCCGAACTGCTGAATCAACTCGCCCTCTTCAGAGAAAACCACCACCCTGTGATAGTGCGTATCGGCCACATAGAGCTTGCCGTTAGGATGAATAGTCAGCCCCGTAGGCTTGCCCGCATCGATAATCGGCATATTCATCACGCCCAGAAAGCCGCCTTTCGAATCGAGCCGCTGAATCCGCCCGGTCTTATCTACAACCAGCAGTGAATGATCCGATGCGATATCGATAGCTCGCGGATAGACAAATTCACCTGCCCCGGCGCCGCTGCGGCCGAAGGCATCGATAACTTTCGCTTCGCCCTGGTCGCCGCTGCGGCTGTCGCAGCCGCCTAATCCGATCACGGCGGCACAGACAATCAGCAGGACCGCCCGGCCACTAAGCCTCAGGAAGCGCAGCAGCAAAACCACCACGCCGCTTAGAAGCACAAACACGCAGATAAGAACAAGGCACGATGCTATCACCTGCTGGTCGCGGGCATAGTGCATCTGGTTCAGCAGCCGCTGTGCGAAGTTCGGCAGGCCTGCAGGGAGCAGCACCATCGTCGCGGCCAGTTCTGTCACGCCAAGCATAATAATCAAAATAAAAGTTCCCACAATAAGAGGCCACATCAGCGGCAACCGTACATACCGCCACGCCTGAAACCACGATGCACCGTCAAGTTCGGCCATTTCCAGCAACCGTTGCTGCTGCTCCTGCCGGGTTAACAGCAGCAGCACCAGCGTAATACCGGCAAACCTCGCCGCCTGTCCTGCTGAGACAACATACCATCCCTGACGCACAACCGACGGCAGGTGGCTTGCCGCGAGCAGTCGCAGTAATGAAACCGCGATAACCGATGCCGGTACGAACATGGCGACGAATATCGTTGTTCTCACCAGCAGTCCCAGAATGCCCCTGGCACGACTGCCTCTCGCCGGCCGCAACGCCGCTGCGGCTATCATGTAGGCCCCAGCCGCTGCAACTGCTGATACCACCAACGACCATCCTAATTCATCCGGATGAAGCGCCAAAAACTGCCGAAACGCTTGTGAGTCCCGAACGTTGCTTATCAACAGCACAACAGGCGCAACAAGACTCACGCCTACAAGTCCCAACAAAACACCCCATCGCCATCGCTGCGATTCCGATTCGATCGTCGCCACAGCCGTATCGACGTGTCCCCAGGCCTTGCTCCTGCGGCTAAGACCTAACGCAGCAATAACTGCCACGACTATAACGGGCCACGCCGCACGCACAACCTGCCCTTCCGAGCCGGTCAACTCATACAACACCGCCAATTCGGCCCCGATAGTCCGCACTGCCCCGAGATGAAAAGTCGCAAATTCCGACACGGTCAGAACAAAGCAAACCCCGAACGCCAGAACCAGAGACGGCCCTAAAATAGGCAGTGTTATACTGCGAAACATCGCAAAACCGCTCGCATCGAGAGATGCGCAGTCACGAATTCGCCTATCAAAACTCCGCCAACCCTGCGCAATCAGCAACGCTGCCAAAGGCCAGCACCAAAGAAGCAATACCGATGAGGAGACAATTGTCCAGATTGCCTTAGCTGTCTGGGGTCGGGCTGAGATGTCTTGCCCCAGTGTGCTCGTCGGCGTCAACAGCAGGCTCCACGCATAGTAAAGAACATACCGCGGAAGCACCAGCGGCATTAGTACCAGCATCAAAAGCAAATCGCCCCTCCGCCTGGACGTGCCGAGCAATCTCCCGGGAGTCCAGCCCAGCAGCACCGCAGCAGCCGCAACAATCGCCGCCAGCGCAAAAGAACGCCCGATACAATCGGTAATCCCCATCGTCGATGTTGTCGCAGAACCGGCAAATATCGCCAAGGCCGCCACACATAACAAAGGCAAGGCTATAACAACCATCCACAAAAACAGGGAGATCGACCTCGCCAAGCCGGCTGCAACCCCATCGCCCTTCACCTGAGAACCTCCCTTGCCGTCTCGATAGCACTGGATAACTCCTCGGCAACTCGGCTGTAGTCAACGTCCAGCGGTTTCGGAATCGAGTACGACTCGTATCGCTTCGCAACCTCCGGGTGTATTGGATAGTTGTGCGAATCGCTTTGCGCCAGGAGTTCTTCCAGCCGCCCGCTCAACAGAAAGTCCATCAGCACCGCAGCCTCTTCTATATGGGGGGCGCCTTTTATCAGTGCCGCAGTATTCGGGATCGCAAGAGACCCGTCTCCGCCCTGGTCGAGATGATTCAAGCCTATCGCCCAGCCGTTCCTCTGCGCCGCATAAACATCATCGGTATCGGTAAAACAAATATCGGCCTGGCCCGTGGCGACCATTCGAACGGCTGTGCTGTTGCCGGCAACAAGCCGCATCTCATTCGCCTTGAGCCCCTCCAGTATCTGCCTCGCGCGAACAGGACCGTAATGGGCAAACCAACTCGCTACATCGCCGCCGGTCGTCCCGAACGCCGGTTCAGCCATTACCAATCTGCCCTTCCACTTGCTATCGAGTACGTCCTCCAGCGAACGCGGCGCATCTTCGGGCGATACCCTTTCCGTACTATACCCAATCACCCGCCCTCGAAGCGCGAAACCGTGCCACAGGCCATTAGGATCCATGAACAAGGCGGGCCAGTCGTCGGTCTGCTGGCTCTTATAGCCCATAAGCAGCTCCTCGCGAGCTAAGCGAATCGTGTAAAATATCTCGCTCGACCAGAATACGTCCGCAACCGGCGATGCAGCCTCGGCCCGGATTCGCTGAACAAGACCAAGCGTCTTCGTCGCTTCGCTGTCGAACCGAGTCCGAACCTTGATGCCGGTGAGCTTCTCGAACTCGCCGACAATAGACTCGGCATATTCCTGGTCAACAGAGCAATACAGTACGACCTCCCGCTGAGACCCGCTGTCTTTATCGCTGCAGGAGAATGCCAAAATACAGCATGCTGTGATTAAAAATCCAAACAGCCCCCTGCTAATTCGCGACGATCCTTTTCGCATACGTCCGGAACTCCTTACCAAGGCCAAACACTCCATACTCAGCCTGCGGCCTTGTTGCAGGCTTTTACCTGAGACAGTATCCAGCGACCGCTTGCCGGAGCATGCCCCCCTACTCCTCGCCGGCCTTTTCGAGGTTTCCGAAATAGGTTTTAACCGCATCCTCGTACTTTCTCGGTATCTCGTTCTCATTTATTGCCTCGGCAGCCGAATCCCGGCCCGCCTGGACGACTTCTGAGAACTCCCGTCTCGATTCGCCCTTAATCTGCGTTCCCTTGAAATACCAGCTCGCAACTATGGGACCTTCTGCACCCTTGCCATCGACCTTAGTCTTCTTTGTCGAGGTCTGTCCGCTCTCGTCGATCCCTCTCGGTCCGTACCCCGTCCCGGGGCCGCCGGTGCCTTTGCCGTATCTATCCGAGTAGCCCTCCTTGAATTCGCCCATGCACCCCAATCCGTCGCACATCCCCTCTCCGAGCCCCCCCATACACTGGCTTATCTGAGCAAGACTGGCCTGCATCGCTGCAAGCTGCTCCTTCGTCGCCTGCAATTCGTCTAATTGCTCCATGAGACTGCTAAGGTCGTCGGCGCTCGACCCGCCGGCCCCGCCGGCGGCGGCAGCCATAGCCTGGCCCAATTTGGAGCACCGGCTGCATGCCGACCGGCACGCAGACGCCTTTTGCAGTAATTCGGCGATCTGCTCCTTATTCAAACCCTGTTTCTGCAATGATTCCCGCAATTGCTTCTCGCTCATACCGGCAAGCTTCTTATCCAGACCCAGTTTCTCAAGTTCCTTCTCGAGTTCCGAATTCTTCTCAGCAAGTTCTCGAATCTTCCTGCCCATCTCCGCAAGCTGCTTGGCCAATTCCTTCCGCTGCTCATCGCTAAGACCGCTCTCCTCAAGTTGTTTGCGCATCTGCTCCAACTGCTTCGACGCATCCCCGAAATCGCCCTTGGCAAGCGACTGCAACAGCTTCTGTGAGAACATATCCGTCGAACCGCGCAACTGCTTGAGCATCTTCTGCATAAGGTCGAGCGATTCAAGCTGCGCTGTGTTCTGCATCTTTTTGATCTGTTCGGAAAGATCTCCGAGGGTCCGAATCGCATGACGCTTGACGTCCTGCGGCGTGGCATCTTTCGGCAACGCATTCAGTTTGCCCAACGCCTCACTTAGATTGGGATCGCCCAGTCGGCTCACCACCAGTCTCACAGGCTCAGCGACTTTTTTGATGTCGATTTTCGCCTCCTCTAACTTCTTAGCAGTTGTCCTCTCTTCATCCTGCTTGCGCAGATAACCCAGAAGATCCTTCTGCGGCATAAACAGCACTATCGCCGCCGCCAGGCCCCATGCACCGGCGGCATATATCCAGCACCGCTCCGGGCGAATGGGAAAATGACTTGGTATCTCGATGTTCTGCGCCCGGCGGCGTGCCTCGCTGCACGCAGCCTTGGCGAATGGATCCTCGGAATCGGCCAACGCCAAAGCCGTGCTGAATCGCTCCCGCAGCCTGAGTCTTTCGTCGAGCAGCAACGAAGCCTGTACCCGGCTCGGCTGATTCACCGCCCATAGCACCAGAATCCAGAACGCCGCTGCCCCGAAGAAAACCTGAATACCCAGACTATCGATAACCTCAATCGCCAGCAACTGCTCGGCCAATGCGATCAGCACGCCTGCGGCCCCGGCGGCGGTCAGTATCCGCCCGGCCCACCTGATCAGAAGATTGATGCTGCAACGAAGACGAACCAGCCGAAGTTTCTTCTCGAACGCCTTCAACATGCCAATCCCTTTCACTCAAAACTTGACTACATCTCAGGCCACCACCATCCGCCACAGGCGCAGACAATCCAACTCTTAATTATAGCGCACAGAAGCCCCTTGGCCAAGCCTTAATAACCGCCTTTGGTCACTCTATCTGCATAATTCACTGGAATATCTATTATAAATAGACGCTCAGAACGCCGGAATGTTACAAGAAAAGGACGCCCGTGGACGCCTTTTGCCGCAGCAAACGATGCAATTGTTCCGCTAACGCTCGACAATAAAGCCTGGATCCCAGTTCCCGCCCGCTTCCTTGTCTCTTTCCTTGCCCCCGTCATCGCTGCAATCTTCGCCGATACTGTAAACCATAAAACCCTTCTCCAACCTCTTAAAACGCAGTTCCGCCCCATCAAAGGGGTCTTTGGGCACAACATCCAGATACTCCGGAACAAGCTCGTTCAACGCCTCCGGGAGCTTGCCCTCGGCGAGTCGATACCGCTCGACCGCAAGCCCCGCCGACGCCGTCCGCAGTTGAGCGATACTCCGCAGGTGAATTTCCATTACACGCCTGTATCCAGGTACGAGCATACGCACCATCAGTATGGCGATTCCGGATTTCTGCTCCAGTTTTTTTTCAACAGCCTTTGCCGCCGCAATCCGCTCATTTTCAGGCAATTCATTCACACGCATGAATTCCTCCGCGAAATCCAGATAAATGATCGCTCCCTTCGTAGTCAGGCCGGCCCCTCTGTACAGACCCAGAAGAACGCGCTTTAGCCCGCCTTGACCGATAATCTGGAGACCAAGCTTCCGAGGATCCTCGAATGCATCAAATATCATGCATCGCTCCCCCGCAAGCGCCCTTCTCAGGTCGGATTCGGTCTGCGCCTTATTCAGCAGCCCCTCCAACTCCGACAGCTTCGTCTCATCAAGCCTCGCCCTGTTGACCAGCCGTTCTACAGCCCGGACACCAACCGCTTCGCACGCTATGCGAACAAGCTGGGAAATCAGCATCGGTTCGGCCCTGAGCGAACAAGCCAAACCGTAAATATCCTTCACCGACTCGACGGCTGCCTCGGATGCACCCTGTTCTGCATGCCGGATACCCTCAAGCTCCAGCAGCCTGACCATATTCCTGGTATCTTGGGCGTGATACAGCATTACGTTGTTACCCAGACTCAGATCAATCGGGTATCTGGTGTGCTCGAATCCGGCGATCTTCCTCATCGAGTCAAGAGCTTCCTTGTTCTGCGAAATATACGCCGACACGGCCTCCAGCATCTCCGATGGAAACGCCTCCGTACGCCCTGGCAACTCCGCATAACCGACAACCGGTATCGAATTGGGCTCGTCGGGCCCGACGTACAGCGAAATAGCCGCAAGTATCGACTCGGCTGCATTCGGAACGTCTTTCGGGATGCTGTACCACTTATCCAACTCGGCGCAGGTAACAGGATAACCCGCCGCCCGAATGGCATCGATCCGTTTTTGCAGTGCCGTCTTCATTCGCCAGCGGAAAAGCAAGACTGCCCCGACAACGACGAGCAGTCCCAGAATCACTATATACCACCCGCTTAATTTACGACGCTTCTTGCGAACCGGCTGATCATCGCTAACCACGAATTCTCCTTTCGACAGGCAAATGCACTCTCTGTTTCTACCCAGACGGTAGATGGTAATCGCAAATCCGGCCTACAGCAACCTGGTAAACTGCCAATTCTGCGGAGAAAACCCGTTACCGAACTGCCCTACACCGCCTTCTACATATAGAAAGGTGGTCCTTGATACAACCGCCCGACTGAAATAAACCCGGTTTTTCTCGAAAGGACACATATCATGTCGGCTCTAAAATCAAGACAACTCAAAGAAATCATCGTCTTGGCGGTGGCCTTTGCAATGATTGCACTTCTTTCATCCGCCTTCGCCGAAGAAACCGGAGGCAAGCCGCCCGCTCCCCGGCAAAAGGCAGCGCCTTCCAAGGCTCCGACGCCCAAAGTAGAAGCCAAACCTGCTCCCAAATCTCCTCCCAGGGCCCCAGCGTCAAGTCAAACCTCCAGACCGGCAACGCCAAAGCAAGCCTCTAAGCCGCCGGCCCCCCAACCGACCGCCAAGCCCGCTGCCAAAGCACCAGCGCCCATACAGGCAGCCCCCAGCCAGAACCCTAAATCGGCATCCAAACCGGCTGTCAGAACCGCTCCAACGCCATCCGTTAGAGTTGCTCCGAAAACAACGACACCAAGACCGGCAGCCCCGAAGCAAGTATCCAAACCAACACCCGCACCAGCAGTCAACTCCGCTCCGAAAGCACCCGCGCCCCGACCTGCCGTCAAGCCGGCCTCCGAGCCGGCAAGACAAGAGCCGGTCCTCAGCACTGCCGCTCCAAAGGCCCGGACGTCAAGCCCCACAGTCCCGAACCAGGCAACCAAACCAGTTATAAGAATCGCTCCGAAAGCACCCGCATCCAGACCGGTTATAGTATCCAGGCCCGAAGCGACAAAGGCAAAGCCAGTCGTCAAAGCGACCACTAACGCACCGGCCTCCAAACCTGTAGTCGTTAAGACGGTCACCAGAACAAACTCTACGGGACCGGTGGTCATATACCGGGATAAACCAGAAGAGGCAAAACCAATCGTCAAAACAACTGCCGAACCTCCGGCCCCGAAACCGGTGGTCATAACACCGGTTGCCAAGCCAGGTTCTCCTAAGCCGGTTGTGATATCCACGCCGAAGCCGAAAGCTTTGAAACCGGCTATCCAGCCGCATCCGGAGCCTGCCGCCCCGATCCAAATATCAAAACCTGTCACAACACCAGTCGCCAAAGCACCGACGCCCAAACCCGCTATTGCATCTACTCCCAAGGCACCGGCTCCGAAACCGGCTGTCCGGACCAGCCCCGAACCTCCGATAGTTAAGCCGGCAATCAAAACGAATCCAAAACCGGAAACTCCAGCGCCGGCGATCGTTGTTACTCCCAAACTGCCGACGGTCAAGCCTGCCGTTATTACTACCCCAAAGGCCCCAACCGTTGAACCGGCAGCCAAAGCGACGCCAAAGACCACAGAATCAAAGGCACTCAGCGCATCGCCATCCTCTGAGCCCGTAGCGACAGCGGCATCGAGACAGGGACGGTCGCGAAGCAGCGCCTCCGGAAGCGCACCGACTCGAACAGCGCCGAGCAGGGCCGCACCCAGCAACACTCCCGCGAGAAGCGCCCCAAGTCGCTCCCCCGGCAGAGCTGCCCCGAGCCGCTCCGCGACTCGTACCACCCCCAGCCGACCTCAAACCAGCTCGGCCCCCAGTCGTGCGCCGAGCAGGACCGCACCCAGCCGCCCATCAACACCGACAGTGCGGTCACAGCCGTCCACGAACACCAGAACATCGCGACCCGCCGCCCCTGCATCTACGGTCCCAAGCTCGCCATCGCCCAGCCGAAGAATCACCAGTTCAGGCAGCACCGGCGGCTCGGTCAGTGTTTACAAACGCTCGACACCCACTGCCGGCAGACCTTCGACTTCGAGATCGACCGGAAGCATCACCTCATCCGCAAGGCAAGATGTCACACGCCAGGTCATAGTAAGGAAACCATCCTCCCAATCCCTCCCTGCCGCTTCTTCATTGGGCAGCACAAGGGCAATCACCAGCACAAGAGAAGCGAGAAAAAGCATAGCGGCCCCTATCGTAAGGCAGCCCGACACTTCACGCCGAAGCCCGACCACGCAGCCCGGATCGAGAACCGTAATTTCCAGAGGCCCCAGCCGAGCCCGTCCCCAAACGCAGAATGATCGCAGCAGCAGTTCGTTCCCTGGCCCGCGACGAGCCGTACCGGGCAGGGAAAACAGCGTTTTCAAGCCTATCGAACGGCGACCCGGCATCACTCCTCGCAGCAGCACACGCTCGATTAAATCGCCGGCAGGCGTTACGCATAGAATCGAAAGCGCGCCCGACCGTTCGCCGCGAACCTCCTCCACGACGACAATAGGCCCTCCAAGAAGCTACACCCCCCGTTCCGGCCGTGTCACGGAAAAATCGACCATCTTTCACCAGAGAACCGCCGACCCCAGGGGAAGAAAAATCGCCCCGGAACATAAATCGACGATAATCGGCAACTTCACTATTATAAACAACCTGGGCGGACGCCATCTGACGCGACCACACCATTACGGCGTCCTCGGCCACAGCTACGTGACATATCACGACCGCCCATATTCGATAATGCACTCGCTCCACAGCGATTACATCTATCGTGACTACTACAACAGAACTTGCTACAGGACTATCTGGCCGAGGTATCGCTTCATGCTCCATTACAACTTCGGCAACTGCTTCACCTTCAGATACTGCTACCCCTACTACCATCGCAAGTATGTATTCGTAAGCCTCGGAGGCTACTGGCCCCTCGACTACTGCTATCGCAGATACTACTGGTACGGCTACCATCCCTACAGGTGGTACGGCTACTATCCCGTCCCCGCCGAGGTGCGCCACGATACGTACAACTACTACACCTACAACTACTACTACACCGGCGAAGGCCAGGCCGTACAATACGGCCCGACAACCGCAGCCGCGGACTATTCGATCAGCCCAGTTGACCATACCACCTTCGCAGACGTTCGCGCCAAGCTCGCCGCCGAAGCCGCCGGCGAACCCGACCAGATGACACTCGCCGATACCTATTTCGAAGAAGCCGTAAAGGCCTTCGAGGCCGCCGACTACGCCGCCGCCGTCGAAAAATTCGCCAATGCGATGAATCTGGCGACGGAAGACATAATATTGCCCTTCGCATACGCCCAGGCCCTCTTCGCCAACGAGCAGTACTCGGAAGCAGTGATTGTCCTGCGAACCGCCCTGGCGAATATCAAGCCCGAAGAGCAAACCGTCTTCTATCCTCGCGGCCTCTACGCCGACGACGACACACTTTTCGACCATATCGACAAGCTCTCTGAAAAGGCCGACTTCTACTCCTTCGACGCCGACCTCCAGCTTCTGCTCGGATATCATCTGCTCGGCGTAGGCGAGCTTGACGCCGCCGTCGGACCACTCACTCGCGCAGGACAGGACTTCAATAATGCCCAGGCCTCGCAGACACTTCTCAAGCTCCTGGAGACGATCAAGGCCGAGGCGGAAACTGAAGAAGCCGCCAATACCCAGACTAACTGAGGCTATTGAGCAATGAGAATCATAAATATGCCAAAACTGATCGCGATTGTACTTCTCGCAGCTTTTCTGCCCCAGGCAGCCTGGGCCGAGGAAGAATTTGCCGTCTTTCCGTCGTCCGACCACCAGGAGGCACCGGATATTCACGGCACGATAGTCGTCTGGCAGCAGTTCGTCTCCGAATACGGCGACTATGACATCTACGTCGCCGACATCAACAACCCCGCAGAACCTAACCTGTTTGTCTTCGGCGACGCCAACGACCAGATGGCCCCGTCGGTTTTTGAGAATACCGTAGTCTGGCAGGATTATGTCTTCTGGGAAGGCGACTTCGACTGGGATATATCCATGGCCGATATTAGCGACTGGAATGACCCCCAGGTATATGCCGTCTCGAATGTACTGAACAACGATGAGCAGAATCCCGCCGTCCACGGAAATATAGTCGTCTGGCAGGACGGACCCGAAGGCGGCTTCGATATCTACGGCGCCGACATTACCGATCCGCTCTATCCCGCCGAATTCCTCGTCTCCAACGTTGACTACAATCAGCAATTCCCGGCCGTGTATAGAACAACGGTAATCTTCCAGGACGACTACTCCGAACACTGGGACATCTACGCCGCCGATATCTGGCAGAGGAACAAGCCGGTCGAGTACGCCGTCTCCTTGGTCGAGAACCAGCAGGTCAATCCGGCAATCTCGGGCGATACCGTCGTCTGGCAGGACGACTACTCCGGCAATTTCGATATCTACGCCGCCGATATCTCCGACCTCAACCGCCCTGTCGAATTCGCAGTAACAGTGGATGATGCGTCACAGGAGAACCCCGACATCGCCGGCAATATAGTAGTCTGGCAGGATGATCGCAACGGCCACTGGGACATATACGGCTGCAACCTAACGAACCGCCGGCAGTTCCGCATTACAGACGACCCCCACAACCAGACTAATCCGGCGATCAGCGGCAGCCTCGTCGTCTGGCAGGACGACCGCAACGGCCCGGAGAACATATACGCCGTCAGACTCACGGGACCCGAAACCGCAAGGTGCGCCGGGGAGATACCGGGCGACGTCAACAAGGACTGTCGCCTCGATTTCACCGACTACGGTATAATGGCCTCACACTGGCTCGACTGCAACCTCGAACCAGCCCAGCCCTGCGAGCCGGAATAAACAACAGGTAAAAATACCGCAACGAAGCAACTTTTCACATTTGATTGGAGACCGGAAAATGCGAAACACTACGATGACAACCATAATAACAGCAATCAGTCTCGCGATCCTGTTCATAGCAGGCTGCGGAAGCAACGCATCCACAGGCGCTGGAATAGGCGCCCTCGCAGGCGCCGGCATAGGTCAATTAGCCGGAAGGAGCACCGAAGCGACCCTGATCGGAGCTGCCATAGGCGGCGGAGCCGGATACATGGTCGGCAATGAGGCCGACAAGAAGAATGCCCGCGCCGAAAGAGCCTATATTTATGAAGAAATGAACTATGTAACGGTAAATATGACCAACAGCAACGGCTCGATAAGCCAGGTAAGACTCAGAAAACAGGGCGTCGGCTACGTCGGAACAAGGGGCGAGTATTACGACCATCTGCCGACCGGCGAGCAGCTAAGGCCCTTATACGGCTTCTAAATCGTTGTCGCAAAGTCGTTTGGATAGCAGTCAAACAAGCCTCGATACGAACTGCCGAGCTTAAGGTGGCTAAAAAATGTTGATAAATCGCTGCTTTAGGACTATAATTTCCGTGACCTGTCACCAATTTGAGGCCTTTTACAGGTGGGACGGATCCTTCGTCGAACGCCTGCTTGGGCACAGCAAAGGCTATGGTACGGGCAATAACGGCAGAACTATGAGGCTTGCTATGAACAAGAGGCTGCGAAAGGCACTGGAAGGCCTTACCGACCCTGACATCGAACGCCGTCGAAGAGCGATGGAGCCCTTTGTCAGGGCCACATTCGACAGATTCATCAGGTATCTCTACAGATACCTCGGAAATGAAGTCGAATGTGAGGATGTACTCGAAGATGTGTATGCCGATATATGGGAAAATCCCGATCGGCTGAAGAATATCACGAATGAAAAACAACTGCTCAGAACAGTATATCTTTACTATATGAGAAAGCGACTCAGGGAAGTTTATAGGAGGTTGAACCGGTACTTGCACTTGTCGCAGAATGATCTGGGAAACCTGACGGCACCCGAACCGGGAATCCTCGAAGCGATTTCACAGGACGAACTGAAAGACGCATTGAATCATAACCTTGGACGCCTCAAAGCCAGAGAGCGAACCGCAATACAGCTTTGGATGGACGGCATGTCAAACAGGGCAATCGCAAATCAGCTCAAAACGACTATCGGGGCAGTGAAAATGTTGAAATTCAGAACACTATTGAAACTGAGGAAAATGCTTAAAGACTACTGCAGCGAGAAATAACGCCGCGTTTTCCGAAAGGAGCAGGTATTATGTCGGACAAAAACAGAGAAATCCAGGAGCTGCTGGCCGATTACGCTGAGGCCTTGCGAGACGGATCTATACCGACTTTTCTCAAGTCCCTTACACGCAGCGAAGGCAAGAGAATAGCCTCGGCGCCCGAGTTCTGGGATGCCGCCGAAGTCGTCAGATACCTAAACAGCGCAGGCTTCGCAGATAAAACCGCAACGCCGGACGTGGGGCTCTTTATCTCACGCGTCGATGCCAAGATCGCCTCACGAATGAAGAAAGCACGCGGTGTGACGCGACCCGCATCAGAAAGAACCGCACAGAGGCCGGCGACCAAGACACAAAGGACTGAGAATACGATATGATCCTTGATTGCTACCAGTGCTCATCCTGCTACTTCGAGGACCAGAAGCCCTCTACAAGAATCGACCCGGCCACAATCTCGCCGCAGCAACCGAGGATAGAATTCACCAACGTCCTCGTCGTTTTTGTTTGCGTCGAACTCTACGACGACAGGCGAGAACTCGACCAGGCCGTGGCCGAATTCGCAACCCTCTCGGATATGCTCGGCGACAAGCCCATTGTCCTTTGCCCAAACGTCCACCTCTCAATAGACAAGGCGCCCGAAAAACAAGCCGCCTGGCTCATCGGGGAACTCGCGAAGATGCTCAACGCCGAGGGGCACAAGATCCATCGTCTCTCTTTCGGCTATCATAAGAAATACGGCCTGGAGTGTAATGGCAACGTCGGCAGCACCATCGGCAGGCGGTTCTACGGCTCGGACGAGAAGCAGTTTCTAAGGCTGCTCACCAGGCTCGGAGTCTGCCCGCCGGAGACATTACCCACAGACATGCCTCAATGGGCCAAGCCTCTGACAGAAAGACGTCTGAAAGTGCTCGCCAGCCGAAGCCAGACATACAACGTCGCCAGAGAAATGCTCAAAGACCAGCTCGACGCCACTGGCCACAGCGAACTCTGGACCTGCATGCTCTTCGAAGGTGAAAGAAAACCAATCGACGATTACCTCAGCACCCTCTACGAAATAATCGAGGATTATCCGGATGTCAGGGTCCACCGGGCCATGAACCTCAGTGTCCCAGTCTTCGCGAACGCTGCCGGATCGCTCTTTAGAAAATACCCGGAAGCTATCGAGTCGGGCAGACTGCGTATCTACAACAGCGTTGTCTCCGATATCGAATTCCTGCTTTCACGCAGCGCCGTACTGCTGGCCTTCCCGCATAAGCCCAAAAAAGCCGGCTCACACGCAGGCGAGATCTCATTCGGCCTCTACTGCAAGGACCCCGACTTCGCAAAGAATATGATCCACTGGTATCGAACTTTTCTCGTCGATGCCAGGTTCGGCTGGATTAGCAACGAACAGGAACTCGATGCGACAATAAACGAGTTGGAAGAAGAAAAATTCCAGGATAAAAGCCAATAGTCGCAGGGACTCCTTTTGGCGTCCCGGCTCCTGTGCTTAGAATAATAACGTCAGGTTAGGGTATTAACTGTGAATACGGTCCTGCCCGTAGTTGTTGTCGCAGTGTATGTACTGCTCCTAACATGGGTGGCTTTGCGCGCACGCGCAGCACGCGAATTCAACCACTTCTCTCTCGCCGGAAGGACCCTGCCCCTGGCCCTTGTGTTCGGCAGCCTCGCCGCAACATACGTCGGCCCCGTCTTTTCCATAGGTTTCGTCGGCAAAGGCTACGCCGCAGGATTCCTCTTCTGGGGAATAGGCCTGGCATACGCCGCACAGAACGTCCTCGTAGGACTCCTCGTCGCACCGCGATTGCGAGCACTGAAAGACTGTCACACACTCGGTGACGCCATAGGACAGAAGTACGACCGAACCTGCCAGATTCTCGCAGGCATAATCTCGGTAGGCGTCTGTGCGGGAATGGCGGCAGTTATGGCAAAGGCCGGAGGAGACGTCCTCAGAAACATCTTCGGCCTGCCGCCATGGTCCTCGGTTGTCATTATCGTAGGTATCACAACACTATACACCACATTCGGAGGACTTCGCGCCAGCGTCGTCACCGACGCCTTTCAATTCTCAGCATTTGCAATAATCCTGCCAACCGCTCTGATATGGATAATTCTATGCCAAATCAGTCAGGGCAGCCTCTCTTTCATGAAAGAGGCGGCTCTCCTCACTCGATCAGGCTTCGATTCCACTTCAACCGTACAGATAGCAGGCCTGGTTACCGCGTTTCTTCTCGGCGAGACCCTCATCCCGCCTTATGCAAACCGGGCCCTCGCATCAAGAACAACCAGCATCTCAAGAAACGGATTCATTTTTGCAGGCCTCTTCAGCATTATATGGTTTGCCGTAATGATATCCCTCGGAATAACCGCCCGATCCCTGATACCTGCGAGCACCGGCGAAGACTATGTACTCATAAACCTCATCAAAACCACAATGCCCGCCGCTGGCTACACGCTCCTGCTCGTCGTTCTCGTCTCCATAATCATGTCGAGCCTCGATTCGCTCTTGAACGCAGGCGCCGTCGCGCTCACCTGCGATATCGTCAAGCCCTTCGTAACGGTGCCCGATCACACGGCCTTGAACATAGGCCGATGCGCCACTATTCTAATTGCCTCAACCGCTGCAGCAGGCGCCGTCGCCGTAAAGAGCATCGTCAGCGGCCTGCTGATCTGCTACACCATATGGGCGCCGGCGATTCTCCCGGCCCTGATAATAGGCCTTTGGGTAAAACATCCAAAGCCCCTGGCAGGCGTACTCTCGATTGCCGCCGGAACCGTTGTCGCAATAATCTTCGAATTCGTATATACGCCCGCCGTCAATATCCCATCAATAATCCTCGCTCTGGCCGCAGCGCTGCTTGCCTATACCGTCGGACACTGGATTGACAAAGCGAAATCTGGAGCATAGCAAATGACCGTCAACATTCTAATTCTCGTCATCGCCGCCGCCATCCTCGCCATAATAAGCGGTATTTGGGTCGCAATCGCCCTGCTCCGAACCCTCAGAAACGGCAGAACCGACTCGCCGGAACAGCCCCGAAACTAAGCAAGCACCGCTGTCAAACTAAAGGTAAGCCCGATTCTCGCAAGTGCGCGCATTCTCTCCCCAAATACCTACGTCTGATGCGTCCCACAATCGGGGAGACAAGATTTGAACTTGCGACCTCTGCGTCCCGAATAATACTTTGGCTTTTTCTAACTCTTTTTGCTATAAGCACTTATCAAAGGTAACTTTTTGCTATTACTCGACTTATACCTGACCACTTGTATCCACTTATAACAGCTTATGACGTAAAAAAATTTTATTTGTTACACGCCGGGTTACACGATTTACGCCATCATCTTATCAAACGCAATACGTAATATCTCGTAGCCATAGATAGCAAAGGATACTATCGATATCGCTATGCCAGCTATTGCCAAAATCCATCCACGCAACTCTTTCCGTTTAAGAGCTATCTGGACTAAAGCTACAATTCCAGATATAACCGATACCGGTAATAAAATTAAGCAAAGGAAAAGTAACATTGAATTAAACGCTTCCAAAGGTGGGCTGTAAATTACCGTCTTTGCTAAAATTACTGACACGATTGCAAGAGGGACTATGGACACACCTGAAAAAAATGATACTTTAGCGGAGCGACAGATTTTTTTGACTTTATTTTGAGCAGTAGCTTCAACCTGTTTTTCAGTTGACTCCTGTCCGACTTCAATAATTTTATCGCTATTGTTAGACACTCTAATTTTCCCAACTCATTTTTCCTGCTCAGATATGTTACTTTATTTGCCTACTCAATGCCAGCCCTTTTCAATATGTTTTTCACCGTTGCGTGATGCCACTTCTGCTTATCGCCACGACAGCTAATACCCTGCTTTTCCAGTTCACGGCATATTTGCCTGTAGCCATATTTGCTCTCAGTCCGCAGTTTCTTAACCAAATTGATTGCTGCCTGTTCCTGCTGATCTTCAATCAGCAGAGCAGGATTATCAGGGTCGGGTATCCAGCCGAACGGTGTTTTATAGCTCATTCGCCTGCCGTTGGCCTGGTGTCGGAGCATAGCAGCTTTGGTTCGAGCTGCAATAGCTTCCCTTTCGTATTCGTCCAGAGACCGCAGGACGTTGCGGATGAGCTTATCTTCGGGCGTATCATTCCAAGTACCCTCGCCGGAAATACTGATTATAGTTGCGCCTCGTTTTTTAACTGCGTGTTCGACAATGTAGCTGTTGTAAACGCTGCGAGCCAGACGGTCGAGCCGGTAAACTATCAGTGTGTATCCGTGTTTGAGAGATTCTATGGCATCCCACAGACCTGGACGGTTAAGGTCTTTGCCTGAAAGCACCTTGTCCTGATGTCTGGAAACAATCTCGTAATCGTGCTTCCTGCAATAGTCGGCGCACAGGTCGAATTGTGTTTCGTTGCTTTCGCTTTTGTCGGCGTTGGGGCGTGGACTAAAGCGGGCATAGATTACGGCTTTTTTCATTCACCGACTTCCAGTATTGCGATTGGTGAAATTTCAAAATTGCCATCTTCCGCTGTCTCCAGACCGTAAAACTCCAACACCCGTTGCTGTGCTTCGGCGGTCAAGTCATCGAACATAATTTCCAAGTTATCAGCCATCTTATTCCTTCCTGTCGATAAAGACCTCGCTTAATGTAAATTCCTCGATGATTTCGCTGCCGCAGCCCTTGCAGGTGTATATGATTTGTATAGCCTCGCAATCCAAATATCTCCTGTCCACAAATTCCCGCTGGTTGCTGTCAGCGCCGCATTTTGGGCAGGCGGTATCTACAGTGCCAATTAGTTTGTCCCTCAATTTCATAGCATCATCTAAATTGCCAAACTCACCGATTGAGATAGGCTCGCCAATATCCTGATAGTCATCAAGACTTTCGTCCACCTGCTCAATGTGAACCCAGACTTTGTATTTCATAATTCCCACCTCTCGATAGCTTTTATCAGTTCTTGTCTCGTTGTTGTAGCCGGATGGTCTTCGCTGTCCTTGTCAATTTCCAAAAGCTCCATAAGCCCCTCAATATCTACAAGCGCACACTTGGCAGTCTTGAGTAAATCTGTATCAAGCAAGTGTGCAGGCAAAGAACCAATGGTATGATAGGTGATTCGACTTCGTAGCCAGTCCTCAATGGTAGTCTCGCCTACGCCTTTGATTTTCAGCCCAACGCAGCCGCCGCAGTATTCAAACCTGTCGGGGTCATCCGTTTTGTGTTCATCCGGCTCATCACCGTCATCATAGCACTGGCTGAAATACTCTCTGGCTATTCGCCAGGCTTCATCAATGTTCTCGGCAGCAAGGATATGATTGTTGCTGTACTCCTGCTCGCCGTTATATTCGGTAGCGTGAATTTCAAATAGTTTCATCTGTTTAATCCTCCGTTTCATCTGTCCAGTATTCGCTGTCAAGCGTGTGGCTGTAGCTGAATCTATCTTCCAGACAGACCCCTTCGCCATTTTCTATTTTTCTGACAGCTTCCTCATAGTCTTTTGCCTCAACCTTTACCGGCTGAACGTGAACCTCTCTAACACCTACAATAAAAGTTTTAGTCTTCATAGCTTACTCCTACATCCGCAATAAATTGCAGCAGCGCTGACAAATCGTATTCAGCGAAATAAACATCCTTTGTTGCATCTGCTATCGTGCCATCGAGCCATTTTTCAACCGGCAAAGTCGGCAGAGCAACCTTTAGTCCGCAAGCCATAGCTGCCAGCGTGCGAAGCCGCAAAACCAAGTTATGTCTGCGCCTGATTTGGTCAAAATCCTTTTCGTCTTTTGCCTCTGCCTCGATAGCCTCTCGAACCCTTCTGTGCAAATAGGTTTCGTTGCCTTCAAAGTCCGTTTCAGCGTCCATCTCCTTAATAAATTGCAAGACTTCTTCTAATAGCTCCATAATTAACCCTCTTTAATCTGTCTGCTGCCTTAACTGCTCTAATAGCGGGAAATCCGCCTCTTTTCTTAATTCGTTGACTTCTTCTAATGTCATTCGGGTTTCTGTGGTGTAATAATAAAAACCACACTCCAAGCACTGTCCGCTTACTACGTCGTATGGTTTATAATTGCTGTAGCAGCACATCTCAGCGCCGCATTTCGGACATTGACTGCCGTATGAACATCCACTCATAGTTAGTCCCCTTCAATTTCTATGTAGGGCTTATCTGTTCCTTTGCTGACTTCAAACTGGACAGGCTCGCCATCGAAAAAACAATCATCCTCAATCGCTTCCAATTCAAATTCGCCCTTCTTACCGTTGTAATAAAGAAAACAGCCGATGCAAAACGCTCGGTCTCCATGTTTTAGATACTGTTTTCTCATTTCAATAGTCCCTTGCTTTCGCTGCAATTTGTTCTAAAACCTCTCGCATCTGACCATCAGCAGGTTTGCTTTCGGCTAATTCCTGAATCTCTGCTAAAACGTCTTTTAGATACTCGTAGTCCTTTTCACATTGAGCCAGACAGTCCTTTATCCCGACCTCAAATCCACAATCGAGCAGAAATCTGACAGGGTCAAAGAACCGGTTTTGCTCCTTGAAAAGCTCGCATAGTTTTTCCGCTATTCGTTTCGTGGCATCGTGCCAGCCTCTATCGTAGTCCTCGCCGGTAAAGGCATCACCTACTTGCTGGTTGATAATTTCTGCAATTTTTTCAAACTGTTTCATTTTCATCCTCTATTTCTATAAGACTGTAACCTATATCCTTTAATACATTTTCCGCAGCCTCGCCGGATGTATCAGCTTCATAAACTATGTCCGGCTCGATTGAACCGCAGACATCATTGTATAACTGAAATTTAGCCATCATCTTCCTTTCAAAACTCTCCCCCTTGCTACAACCACATCCTCACCGCTCAAATCTCCAAGCACATCAGCCAAGCTGTGATAGTTGACATCGTGCAAGTCCTCAATTAGTACAGGACGGCTTAAAGTCTGTGGAATGTTCGTATATTGCAGGTAGTCATCAGCAAGGTTATTCAGCCAGTCCGAATCCTCATTTGGATAGGCACGCACATAAATATCTTTGAAGTCAACGTTATTCAGCCTGCACCATAGCTGACAGAGCAGCAGGATACATCCTTCGGACGTATCACCAATGGAAAAACATTTACCATTATTCCAGCACTCGAACCTGTCATTGATATAGTGCCAGCCGTCCCCCTGAGAATGTTTGTAAATCTTCATTCCCTTTTGTGCTTCTTTGATTTTTGCTTTTGTCCATTTCATAACTATACCACTCAATTCAGCAGCTTGCTAACCACTGTCGGTTTGAAGTACAAGTCCCGCTCAATCGGCAGCGCTCTCAAACCCGTTAAACCCCGCTTGCAGTTTTGCAATTCCGACAGGGTAAAATATCCAAACTCTTTCTCGAAGCCATCAACCAAACCGTAAAACATCCAGTCCCCATCTTCCTGCTGCTCGCCCTCGATTACGAACCAACTCCACGAACCTACAGGGTCGAAGAACTTGATAACTGCTACGGGGTCTTGGACTTCGCTCTGTGAACCTATGGCCGGTAGTTTATTTTGGATTTCTTTTGTCAGCAGCTTCATCATTTTGACCCTCAAAACGGATTGCACATTCTCGCAAATTTTTTACGGCTAAAGTTTGGATTTTCTTTTTCAAAATACTCTGCCAGTCTATTGACTAAATCGTCTTCGGTTAGCTGGTTGTACGCCCTGTATTCAGCGATTGCGTCTGCTATCGCTTCATAGTCTTTTTCAGTCAACATATCTTCTCCCTTGCTTTTTCTTTTTAGTTTTCTGTCTTTTCTGGTCTTGAACGTGAGCCTTGATAGCCAGGTGATAGCAGGCATCGGTTGTCAACAAGTACGACCTGCGGCAGCCTTTGGCACGAAACTTAATCACGTTCGGTGATTCGAGAATAACAACGACTTTTCGCAGCCTTCCAGCCTCACGAACAACACCGGCAGAAACCCTCTTAACTGTCTTTTTTAAGTCTGTCATTCATCCACTCCACAAGCATTTAGGAATTGCTGCCGATTAAAATTTGGTGTTTGCGTGGCGAAGTAGTCAGCCAATTCACAGGCAATCGAGGTGGACAAATCATATCGTCCTGCTGTATAATAATCACCGTCGCAGTCTTCCAGTGCTGGCCGTTCTGCTTTTAGTATTTTTGCTATAGCTTTACAGTCTTGTTCGTTCATCTGATAGCCCTCTGCGATAAAAGGCGGTGGCGGTGTTGAGCAACATACTCAACTTGGTCGTCAACTCGTTTGGGGACACAAGTTTTAACCTTAACATTTGCCACCGCCTTAATCTGTGAACCCATCATCCCTTGCTAATCCTTTCCCGCTGCTCGAACAATTTAGTTAGCTGGCTGTTGTAGTAATCAGCATTTTCGCACTTATGCTCGGCAAGCTCATCGGTCATAGTCCCTGCCAATTCAAAGAGTTTGTCGATTAGCTCCAGCATATTCACAGCCCACTTTAACGATGGGTTCTCCGCTACTATTTGTCTTGCTCTTTCCTCGTCCATTTCCTATTTCCCGATATAGGCATTTACGCCAACGATTACGGGTTTGCCGTCTATCTGAACATCGGTTTTGACACAGCCATGACTGCTTGCAACGACAAGAGTTTTACCGCTCTTTGACGGCGCCGGATTTGTAGCGATGTCGATAACGATGTGCAGCTTATCGCCTTCTTTTTTGACCTGCATTTCATCACCCTTTCGATTTCAACAACCTGACTTATTCTGGCTTCACTGTTACGCCATTGAGTCCTAATATACTTATTTTCTACAAGCGAGTCAAGGCCAAAATGAATCTTTTTCAACATTTTTTGCAGAATTTTTTTGACAAGATTTTCAGGGGGTGTATAATTCCATCTACCAGCCATTCAAAAGCCGATTTCCGCTGGCAGCAGACCTGCAAGACAAGCCATAAACCTGCTGGATTAAGGATTGGAAACAACAAAAACACACAACAACAGGCAGGTAAAGGCAGATAGGGGGATTATAAGGGGGAAAGATACCATTAGGATACCCAGCAGCACTCTTTTTTTACCTGTCTGGCAGTGTCCAGAGCCGACAGCAGTTGCCAGCACTTGACTTACACGACACCAAAGGCCAAAAAGGCCAGCAGCGAGGCTTTGGAGGGTCTGGAGGGTATATCGAGCATCTTCGGTCTGTCTGTCCGCACGCCCGCACACCCACGAGGACAGCCAGTAAATGCCTCTAATTGACTGTAAATGACTGTCTTGGCGTCAAGGGCACACACAACGCCAGTTTTGAGAGACAGGCCGGTAAAAAAAGAATGCTTTTTTAGCCAGAAACTGAACCACGCCCCCTGGCCGCATGGCGATTCCGTAAATATCTACCCCAAGAACCGAGACTGCGAAATTACAGGTACTCGACTCTATCTGTCGGCAATTTCCGTGTCCTCACAGAAGAATTTTTGTGCTTTCAGGCAGCATTTTGGCATTACATTTATCCACAAAAAATATGCAGATATTTGTAGATTTTTATACACACCTCATTCAGGGGGTATATAACTTGCAGATATGACCCTGCGGGATGACAACATTCGTGTTCGGATAAGGCAGTTGGACAAATGGGATTACTTTATCGAGCGGCGAAAGGCTCTCGAAGCTCAGGGGCGAAACAAAAAGGATGCCTGGGAGCAGGCCGCCGCGGAAATCCTGGGAAAGACAGAAAATGAAGACACTGATGAAGATGACAATTTTTGTGATGTTGATATCGAGCAGTTTGCTGATAAACCGACTGCCTCTGCGAGACAGATTGTCCAGTGGGTGTTTGAGCACATCAGAGTCAGGAATGTCACGCCTGATATGGCACCGTCACCCGGAGCGTACTCACTGCTGCTCGATGTCAGAAACAATCCTGCCCTGCGAACGGATTTTATCCACAAGGTATGGGCCAAGTTACTGCCGACACGGGCAGAAATCGAATCGAGCCGGAAATTTGAAGATGATGGCCGAAGTCAAATTCAAATCCTTGACAGAATCGAGCGAGCGAAACGCGAGGCCGAGGCAGACTCCGTACTATGACCTTGTGCCGAAAGACTTCATAGCCAATTGTAAGTTTCGCAGGGAGATGATACAGCTTGGCTGTTCGGACGAAAAGGCTGCCGAAGAACTCTGGATTATGTGCCGGCGTGATTTGCTCTTTTACGTCAATACTTTTGTCTTTACCTATGACCCGCGGCTGCCGGAGCCGGTAATTCCCTTTATCACGTATGACTATCAAGATGAGGCTCTGGTTGAAACTGAGATTGCAATTGTCAGGGGACAGGATTTGCTGTTTGAAAAGTCCCGTGATATGGGTGCTACGTGGATCGGCGATACGGTTATTGAAAAACGCTGGCATTTCCATACGCTGCAATCTTTTTTGATGCTTTCGCGTGTCGAGGATTTAGTCGATAAGACAGAAGACCCGGACTGTTTGTTCTGGAAGATTGATTTTCTCATTCAGAATTTACCGCCGTTTCTCAAACCTAATGTAAACCGCAACAAATTACATATTTACAACAAAGACAACAGTTCAACGATAGACGGTGTCTCGACTACAGGCAATGCCGGGCGAGGCGGGCGCAGAACAGCAATATTCCTTGACGAGTTCGCCAGTATCGATATGGGACACGAAGTTTTAAGTTCAACGCGGGATGTCACCCGATGCAGGCTTTTCAACTCGACACCGAAAGGGACCGGAAACGCATTTTTTGACATGACACAAACACCGATTAAGAAGCTGCGCTTTCACTGGTCTTTACATCCGGTCAAGAGAATGGGGCTTTATACCTCAGAAAACGGAACGCTCAAAATACTTGATGATGGTTATAAATTTGAGGACGATTACCCGTTTATTCTTGATGGCAAACTGCGAAGTCCGTGGTACGACAACGAGTGCAAGCGAGCAGCTCACCCGATGGAGATCGCACAGGAGCTTGATATTGATTATCTCGGCTCTGACTATCAATTTTTTACTTCGGATGTAATAAAGCGTATCCAGACACAGGATATAAGGCCGCCGCTTAAAGTCGGTGAGCTTGAATTCGAACCGGATTCGCTTCGGCCTTTATATTTCACTGAGCAGGAAGGTGGGAATTTGCACGTGTGGATCAGTATCGATCCGCGAGGCAGGATTTCCGAAACAATTCCCTGTGTTTTAGGTGTGGATATCGCAGCCGGCACGGGTTCGAGTAATTCTGCTATCAGTGTTGTTAATGAGAAAACCGGTGAAAAAATCTTAGAGTATGCTTCGGCTTTTATAAAACCAGAACGGCTGGCAAGACTGGCTGTAGCTTTGGCCCGGTGGTGCAATAATGGCTTTTTGATATGGGACGGGGCCGGGCATGGCAGGGTTTTCAGTGATACGGTTATTGAGCTTGGTTATCGAAACATTTACTACAGGCGAAACGATAAAAGCATAACAAAGAAAGTCACTGATATTCCCGGCTACTTTTTGACTGCCGACAACAAACTTTCGCTTTTGGGTGCATATCGCAAGGCTCTTGATTGTGGAGCTTTTACACAACGATCTTACGAGGCAAACAGGGAATGTCTGCAATACGTTTTTACAACCAAAAGCACAGTGGAACACGCCGGCAGCAGAAACACCGTGGACCCGACAGGAGCAAAAGACAATCACGGGGATCGTGTTATAGCTGATGCTTTGGCCTGGAGAGCCGTACAGGTTCATTCATATATCGAAAGCGAAATAGATATGACAAATGATTATTGTTATGCAGCGCGTCGTCAAAGATATTTGGAACGGCAGAGAAACAAAAACTATTGGTAAG
>JAFGCD010000129.1 GCA_016932835.1 Sedimentisphaerales bacterium | reverse complement strand
TCTTTGAAGATTTCCCAAACTTCGTATTAGCAAGTACTTGCGTAAAAAAATAGTGAGAATTGGAGTAGACTTTTAACATAGGAGAAAGTGTAATGAAGATCGGATTCAATATGCTGCTTTGGACAGGCCATGTAACCGAAGAGGATTTCCCTACGTTCGACACGATCAAGAAAGTCGGTTTCGACGGCGTCGAAATACCGCTGTTCGGCGGTGATGTGCCTCACTTCGAAAAAGTAGGCAAGGCCGTTAAGAACGCCGGATTGGGATGCACGTCCGTAACGGTGATTCCGGACGAGGAACATAATCCCATCAGCCCCGACGCCGCCCATCGGCAGGGTGGTGTCGATCATCTCAACTGGGCAATTGACTGCTCCGTCGCCCTTGGCTCCGAGGTCCTGTGCGGGCCGTTCTACCAGCCGTTGGGAGTCTTCACCGGCGCAGGGCCGACCGAAGATGAAAAGCAGTGGGCCGCCGATGTCCATAAGAAAGTCGCCGACAACGCCGCTGCGGGCAATGTTGCCCTGGGCATCGAGTTTCTCAATCGCTTCGAGTGTTACTTCCTGAACACGATGGCCGACGCAGCCAACTACGTCAAACGAGTCGACCATCCCAACGTCGGCGTCCTCTACGATACCTTCCACGCAAATATCGAAGAGAAGGATCCCGTTGGCTGCATCACCGAACACAGCGACGTGATTAACCACATTCACATCAGCGAGAACGACCGCGGAACCCCGGGCAAGGGACATATCGACTGGGCCGGAACCTTCAAGGCGATTCGTGCCTGCGGCTACGACAACTGGCTTGTCATCGAAGCGTTCGGCAGGGCGATCCCCGACCTCGCCGCCGCTACCAGGGTCTGGCGAGATTTCTTCCCGTCCCGCGAATCCGTATATACCGAAGGCATCAAGTTTATCAAGGACCAGTGGGCCGCCGCAGGTTAACCCCGGCCGGCGAGAATCTTGTTGGATGGTTTCCCGTTTTGCAGTCGCTGCAAACCAGACTCTTTTTTTCGAAGGAGGAATACCATGCGTACTATACAAACTAAACTTATCATGATTGTGGTGACTGTTCTTGCCTTGGCGGTTTCGGCCTCTGCCGACAACGGCTTCAAGCCCATTTTCGACGGCAAAAGCCTCGAAGGCTGGAAGGCCCCGGAGATGAAGTTCTGGTCCGTTGTGGACGGCGCAATTGTAGGCCAGTCCACACAGCAGAATCCCGTCGCCTCGAACCAGTTTCTCGTCTGGCAGTTGGGCGAACTCGACGACTTCGAATTGACACTGCAATATCGCATCAGCGGCTCTGACTCCGCCAATTCCGGAATCCAGATTCGAAGCCAGGTCCCTCCCGACGGACACGTCGGCGGTTACCAGGCCGATATCGATATGGCGGGACGATACGCCGGGGCGCTCTACGACGAGAGAGGACGCGGAATGCTCGCCGAGCGAGGCCAGAAGACCACGGTCGCCGCCGACGGCAAGAAGAACATCGCCTCTATCGGCGATGCGGCGGAACTTATGAACGTTGTCAAAAAGGGCCGGTGGAATGAATATACCGTAATCGCCGAAGGCAACCACATAACACTGAAGATTAACGGCAAGGTCACCGCGCAAGTCATTGACAACCAGGAAAAAGACCGCGAATTCGCCGGCGTACTGGCCCTGCAGCTTCACGCCGGCCCGCCGATGAAAATCGAGTTCAAGGATATCCAGCTAAAGAGGTTGAAGATGGCAGGCAAAAAGAAGATTGTCCTGGTTTCGGGCGGCCCGAGCCACGGCTACAATGCCCACGAGCACAACGCAGGCAATATCCTGCTTGCAAAATGGCTCAACGAATACGTCCCGGGAATCTTCGCTGCCGTTTATACCAACGGCTGGCCCAAAGACCCCACCGCATTCGACAATGCCGACGCAATCAGCATGTTCTGTGACGGGGGCGGCGGACACGTCGCAATGCCCCACCTCGACGAAGTCGATGCAATGGCGAAAAAGGGCATGGGGATCGCCTGTATGCATTACGGCGTCGAGATTCCAAAGGGCAGGCCCGGCAACTCCATGCTCGGATGGACCGGCGGATACTTCGAGACATTCTGGTCCGTCAATCCACACTGGAAGGCCGAGTTCAAGGAATTCCCCAATCACCCAATTACGCGCGGAGTCAAGCCTTTCGAACTCGACGACGAATGGTACTACCACATGAGATTCGTCGAAGATATGAAAGGCGTTACTCCCGTCTTGACCGCAATTCCGCCCGACAGCACGCGCCGCGACGGCAACGACGCTCACGGAGCCAACGAGCACGTCCGCGCCAGAAAGGGAATGCCAGAGCACCTCGCCTGGGCATACGAGCGCCCGGGCGGCGGAAGGGGCTTCGGCTTCACAGGAGGACACTGGCATCATAGCTGGGCACATAAGGACTATCGGAGAATCCTTCTCAATGCGATGGTCTGGATAAGCGGACTCGAAGTGCCGCCGAACGGCGTGGAATCCAGAAACCCGACCATCGAAGAACTCGAAGCGAACCAGGACTATCCCAAACCGGGCAACTGGGACGCCGAGAGAATCAAAAAACAAATCGAGCAGTGGAACCACTGAGAGTCGCCCGGTTGTCGAAAATCTGATTTCCTGATTACGCTTGAGGAGAACGATTATGAGAAAGAAGAAAATCGCCGGACTGTTTAACCTTCTCTGTCTGGTCGTTGTGGTCTTCTGCACCGTATCGACTCAGCCGGCCTTGGCCGCGAAGTACCGCCGCATCAGTCTCGAAGACTACATCGACAAAATGAAGGCCGGCTGGATCGGACAAATGGCCGGCGTCGGCTGGGGAGGACCTACCGAATTCAAATGGAAGGGCGAGATAATCCCCGAAGATAAGATGCCGCAGTGGAAGCCTGAGATGATCAACCAGTTCGGCCAGGATGACATCTACGTCGAGATGACATTCCTTCGTTCGCTCGAACTCTACGGTCTCGACGTCTCGATTCGCCAGGCAGGCATCGATTTCGCCAACAGCGGCTACGCCCTCTGGCACGCCAACAGGGCAGGACGAGACCTCCTGCGAAGCGGAATTGCACCGCCCGATTCGGGCCATCCCAACTTCAACAAGCACGCCGACGATATCGATTACCAGATCGAGGCCGATTACGCAGGACTCATTTCTCCGGGTCTGCCGAACGTCGCAATCGAGCTTGGAGAGACGTTCGGACGACTGATGAATTACGGAGACGGCCTCTACGGAGGTCAGTTCGTCGGGGGAATGTACGCCGAGGCGTTCTTCGAGAAAGACATGATCAGGATCATACAGGCGGGCCTGGCATGTGTCCCGAAGAAGACCCAGTTTGCCGAGTGCATCCGCGACGTCCTCGCCTGGCATAAGAAAAACCCCGACGACTGGAAAAAAACCTGGCAGCTTATCGGGGAAAAATACCAGGACAATCCCGAATATCGAAGGTTCTCGTGCGACAAGGGGGACTTCAATATCGACGCCAAGATAAACGCCGCGTATATAATCATGGGCCTGCTCTACGGCGAAAGCGACCCGGACAAGACGATTATCATATCTACTCGCTGCGGGCAGGATTCAGACTGCAATCCCTCGAACGCCGGCGGCGTCCTGTTTACGACCATCGGATTCAAGAACCTGCCGGAGAGGTTCACCTCGGCCTTGAATCCCGAAGGAAAGTTCAGTCATACCCCGTACAACTTCCCGATGCTTGTTGAGGTCAGTACCAAGCTCGTTCGCCAGGCCGTCGTCAAGGCCGGCGGACGAATCGAGAAAGACTCCAAAGGCGGCGAAGTATTCGTCATTCCCGTCGCCGAACCCAGGCCCGGCAAGGCTGAGCAGTGCTGGGAGCCCGGCCCGATTGCAAACAGCCGATTCACCGAGGCCGAGATGGAACAGATTACGGCCGTTACAGGCAGGGATATGTCCAAGGCAATCGAAAAATTCGCCCCGGGCTGGAAAATCCAAAAATGCGGCAGCGAAATGGATCCGGGACTCTATGCCGACCTCAACGGCAGGAAGAACGTACTCCTGACTCATCCGCTTAATCGCGAAACCGGCTGCGTCCTTACAAAGAAAGTCGCGATTCCCGCCGGAAAAGAAACCGTGCTACACATGACCGTAGGACATCACCCCCAGGGCGACTGGATCCTCATCGTACGGGCAGACGGCGCCGAAGAACTGGAATACACAATCGCAGCCGATTCCGCACAGGACGGCTGGCTCGAAGTCGAGGTGGACCTCTCTCACCTAACAGGAAAAGAGGTTAAACTCGAACTGGTAAATCAACCCAACGGCTGGGCATACGAGGCCGCATACTGGCAGAGAATAGAGCTGGTGACAAAGTGAGCCGCTGAGAAAAACCGCTATTCGAACCAATCCTGCGAATTGATAACCCGCCCCGGGCTGTGAAGCGCTTACGGCCCGGGGTATTTTTTCAGGTCTTCATCCGTGGCCGGGACGATCCTGATTGCCTGCCCGCCCTGGGCGCTCATTACCGCCTTTAGCGTGCTCCCGGCATTGACCGCCCTCCGGCCGATTCTCACGTGCGTGCGGGTTTTCACCGAAGCATCGTCGCTGTAAATATGCGCTGTGTACTTCTTGTTCGTATCCAGAAAGTCCGGCCTGATTTCCAAAACACGCTCCCGTCCGCTGTTCATGCAGCCCACATACCAATCCTCCCCCGACCGGCGGGCTATTACCGCATATTCGCCGATACTGCCGTGCAGCACTCTCGTCTCGTCCCAGACCGTCGGCACGTGATCGAAGAATTCGAGTTCCGGCTCGTTGCCGATACCGCCCCTGCTGCCCCCCCCGCCGCCGGCCCTCGGCGGCGACCCGCCGGGCCGGTCGTACCAGTACAAAAACTGCCATGGACTGTAAAAGCACACCGCCTTGGCAAGCTGATATGCATGGCTGGCGTTTCTATCCACCCGACCGTCGTAATAGCAAATCGTATTATCCGCCGCGCCGGCAAGCATTCGCGTAAAAAGGATTGCCAGCGTCTGCTCGTTCGATGGACTCGTCTCATCGCCTCCTATTCCTTCTTGTGTCATAAGATTCGGATAAGTCCTGCTGTAACCGGTCGGCCGGTACTCATCGTGAATATCCACCATCAGATGATGCTTCGCCGCCTTGCGGACCGCATCGTGCAGCCACGACGTCCATTTCTGCGATCCGACGTTCACGAAGCCGTACTTGACTCCCTTGATACCCCACTTCTCATATAAGGGCAGAATCTCGTCGATCTGGCGTTCGAGCGCCTTATGGTTGACGTACAAAAGAATCCCGATATCCCGCTCGCGTGCGTATTCGATTACCGCGTGCAGGTCCAAAGGCCCTTTCGAACGCTTCGGATCCACCGTCACCGTCGTAGCGTCCGATGCGTCACTGTTTTCGGGGCCGTACCAGCCCGCATCGAATTCGACGTATTGAAGGTTATGCTCCGCCGCGAAATCAACGCACGCCTTGCCCCCAGTCGTCGTCAAAGTCACCTCGCGTATTACCTTACCGGGTTTAATCCACGATGTATCCTCTATCGCGCATGGCTTGTTGAGGTTCAGCAGCAGATAGTTGCGTTCGAGCAGTTGCCCGGGACTCTCGCCGACTAAGATAACTCGCCAGGGCGTCGTCAGCGGCGTCCTGGCCCTGACTTCGCTGCCCAGAGAGCTTACAAGTGTGTGGAGCGTCTCTTTAGCCGGCGATAATCGCATCCGGGCATAATCCACAAGCCCCGCCTCCGCTATCGACACGTAGAGTCCGTCCGCCGTCTCGATTGTCATAGGCCGTTCGCAGTTGTTCTTGACCTCGCTCAACGATACCTTGCTGTATTGCCCCTGCGCCGAATACACCGCCCACGCCGTGTGGTTCGCTGTGAACCGGAACTGTGTCTTCTCCGCGGAGATAACGAAATTATCCAAATGGTCCTGCTTCGGTATCGTATAGCAAAAGACCGCCCCTTCGTCGTATGCCCGGAATGTCAGCGCCGGTCGGCCGGCGCGCGGACTCGTCCGGCGAAGCTGCACAACAAGAAAGTTGTAATTGTCACTGATACTACTTCGCTCCCCGTACACCGGCGACCATGTCTCCCTTTGAGAACCGCGCGCAACCTCCGTGATCTCGAATCCAGCTTCCAGCGACTCGGCATCCTTCAGCTCAAGGCCCAACTGCGAATCTACAAGGATAGCCCGCCCCTTGTATGCCATGCTATAGACCGGGCAACCCGTCCGACCGCCGATATCCTTCACCGCGAATGTAATCACGACCATGCCGTCCGGCGACTTGACCGTCGCCGTCCCCTCTTCTGCCGCGCAAACGGCATTCAGTAAGCCGAGAACCGCCGCGATGCAGGCGACAAATCGCTGCCCGGCCGAATATGAACAACCCACTCTGTCGTACATAACAAACTCCACATTCTAAAACGTCTGTTCCTTCGACCTGCCGGGCCTGAGACTCGCCGCAGTCGCGCTATTGCGTCAATACGGCGGATACCATGATTCCGTTGAACAGCGCATGTATGATAATCGGGCGCAGCAGTGAACCGCTCTTCTCGTACGAATACCCCATGCACATCGACAGCACGAACAGTCCCGGCCAATGCGCAGGATTCGCATGAGCCGCGACAAACAGCGCCGAGCCTGCTGCTATTGCCGGCCATGCCGATTGACTATACCCCGCCTTTTCCAGCAGCGACCTGATTACCGTTTGCACTAATCCGCGAAAGAGAATCTCCTCGAGCAGCGGAGCTACGACCGCCGCAACCAGAAAAACCAGCACCCTCAGCGACCATTGCGAGTACTGCCCGACCAACTGCAGTTGCTCGTGCCGGGGCATCTGGAAATCCGGGCCCCAAATCAGCCTGCCGAGACGGGTGGTAAGCAGTATCGCCGTGACCACCAGCGGCCAGACGGCCAGAAGATTGACGCACGCCGCCGCAAAATCCCTGCCGGCGGTCCGCAAGTCCAGGCCGAATCCCTTCAATCCGCGTGGAAAATACACCTTGACCGCAAACATAATCCCCATCGCTATACTCATGCCGACCAGGCAATAGACCAGATTCTTAAGCCCTTCCGACTGCCAGTCGGGCAAATCCCCAATCAGCTTGCCGATAGGCCACAGCACAATCGGAACCGCTGCAAACCACACCAGCAGAGCCAAAAGCGGCAAATAAGGCGGCATGTTGTTCGGGCGGGGTCGTGAATCTGTCAGGGCCTTCCTCCCCCAAGATGTCCGCAGCAGCCAGATTCCGAACAATATCAGCCCTATGCCGCAGATGACAGATTCGGCCGATACCATGTCGGCGAAGTAAACCAACGCCGCTATCAGCCCTGTGAATGCAGTTGAAACGTCGTCGGAGATCCCGAGACAGATAGATTTGAGAATATTCATCGATATAATCTTATGGCAGCCTTGAAGCCTTGGCCTTCTTGCATTACATTAGGCGTATTCGAGTCGGAATTCGCAAGAGTATTGCAGATTGGCCCCGGCTTTTCAAGGAAAATGGATTATGGACGTATTTCAAATCGACGGACCGGTTCGACTCGCCGGCAGCATCAGGGTAAACGGCTCTAAGAATGCCGCTCTCCCAATTATGGCCGCCGCCATCATGCCCGCAGGTAAATCCGTCCTCAAAGCAGTGCCCCATTTGCTCGATATCTCCGTCTGCAGGGAGCTGCTCAGCCAATTGGGCTGCAAAATTGAAAGACGCCCCAACGGCGACCTCGCCATAGATTCGACCGTCATAGATAATCCCATAGGCGAATATGAAATCGTGCGAAAAATGCGGGCCGGCATTTGCATACTCGGCCCGCTTCTGGCCAGATGCCGCAGGGCAGAGGTCTCGATGCCCGGCGGATGCGCCATCGGAGACAGACCCGTAAATCTCCACTTGAGAGGCCTGGAGGCATTAGGCGCCAAAATACATCTAAAGGGCGGCTACATAGTCGCCGAGGCCCCCGACGGATTGACAGGCGCCGACATCTTTCTCGGAGGCCCTTTCGGCTCGACCGTACTGGGTACTGCCAACGTCCTCATGGCAGCAACCCTCGCCAGGGGACGCACTATAATAGAATCCGCGGCCTGCGAGCCGGAAATAAGCGACCTGGCCAATTGCCTGAACGAAATGGGTGCGAAGATAAGCGGCATAGGATCTCCAAGGCTGTGCATCGAAGGCGTCGCAGAGCTTAAACCGGTCGAGTACGAGATCATTCCGGACCGAATAGAAGCAGGAACATTCATGGTCGCAGCAGCAATCACCGCCGGCGAATTGCAGATTCGAAACTGCAGACTTGACGACATGATGGCCGTGGTCCACAAACTCCGGGCAATAGGGGTCACCGTCGAACCCGACCGCGCAGGCTGCACCGTGCGAACCGATACCGTCATCAAAACCGCCGACATTACAACGCAGCCTTACCCCGGCTTTCCAACAGACCTGCAGGCCCAATTCATGGCGCTTCTGGCCCTCGCGGAAGGCAACAGCGTCGTAATCGAAAAAATCTTCCCCGACAGATACATGCACGTCGCGGAGTTGAACCGAATGGCCGCTAACCTGAGAAAAGAAGGCCCGACTGTGATTATCGCAGGCGTCAAAAAACTAATCGCAGCGCCCGTCATGGCCTCGGACTTGCGGGCATCCGCCGCCCTGGTCCTTGCAGCATTGGCCGCAGAAGGCACCACCACGATAAGCAGGGTATATCACATTGACAGAGGATATGAGAAAATCGAAGAAAGGTTAAATCCTATCGGGGCCAAAATCGTTCGGGAAAAGGCCTGATTGAGCCTCTTCAGAAACCGGCGATGGCGCCCCAGACTATTCTGGAGGTCCTTAAAATGAAGAAGGCATTGCGAAAACTGCTGATTGTAATCCCTGTCGTGATCATCGTCCTTCTGGTGATGCTCCTCGTCGCAGTCGGACTCTTCGCCGACCACGCCGTCAAGATCGGCATCGAGAAAGGCGGCGCAGCAGCCCTGCCGGTCCCCGTCAAAGTAGGAGGCGCCAACCTCTCGATTCTAAGCGGCGACCTTGCACTGAGCAACCTCAGGATTGGGAATCCGGAAGGCTACAAGCACGAAAACCTCCTTGAACTCAAAAACGGCTCCGTCGGCGTCAATGTCCGCTCTCTCTTGAGTGACACTATCGAAATCCGTCAAATCAAGCTCGACGGAGCCGTGGTTGTCCTCGAACAGAAAGACTTGCTGCACAACAACATAAAGGACATTCTCAAGGCCCTGCCCAAAGACGACGAAGCCGATAAGACCCCTACCGAAACACAACCCGAAGAAAAGAGCAAGAACCTCCATATCGACGAGCTGGTAATCAGCAACACGACCGTAAAAGTCAAGCTCCTGCCGCTGCCAGGAAAGGCCGACACCATCCCCCTGAAGCTGGCGACTATCAGGATGACCGACCTCGGCAGCGACAAAAAGATGAGCACAGCAAAGTTGATTGGCACGATCCTCTCGGCCATATTCAGGGGAATAGCCGAACAGGGTACGGGAATCCTGCCCGACGATTTGATCGGAGGACTCAAAGAAACTATGGGAAAAACCCTCGATGCGGGAAAGGAAATCATAAAAGAAGCCACCGGGCTCGGACAGAAGATATTGGAAGGAGGCGGAGATACCACCAAAAAAGTCCTCGACAATGCAGGAGACGCAGGCAAGAAAATTCTCGAAGGCGCCGGAGACACAGGCAAGGGAATCACCGAGGGACTCAAAGGCATCCTGGGACCCAAAAAGAAGGAGGAATAGAGCCTGCAAGCCTGCGCTGACTTGGTCGTTACGCGCCTGTGTGCGCCGAACCTGTTGAGTTCTTTCTTTGCTCCAATCCGAACGGCTGATCATCAAAAAAAATGACGTTCCCCGAAGGGCAAAACCCACACTATTGCCCTGTAAAGACGGAATCTGCGTCCTTCCGCGTTGAACCGTTTGATTGAAAATCCGAAAATCGCTATAATACGGAATATTTTACAGAGATAAGAAGGTGGTGAGACAAAACAAGCCCGACAAGCGATAATCGCGAGTGTCGAAGTGTTATGTCCCTGTACGAAGCATGCGGTCGCCAAGTGCGACGCAAGCGAAAGGAGAATGCTATGCGCACAAGACAAAGAACGACAAATCTCACAATTGGTCTATTTGCCGTCGCAGCGGTGCTGATTGTTCAACTGATAGTCAATGCAGGCGGGCTCGAACCATCAGGCCCTCCCGGACCGACGATGAAGACCATCGACCAGGTCGAGCCGAGAACTCCTATCCCCGGTTCATCGGCCCCTGAATTCCCGTTCGTTATTACCGAAAGCGGCTCATATTATCTCACCGGAAACCGCGCAGCAAAGGCACACGGAATAATAGTCGAAGTCGATAATGTCACCATTGATTTGATGGGCCATTGTCTAACCGGCTCCGGCGCCGGCAGTAATGACGGTGTTCACATCAACGAAGGCCTTCATAATGTCACCGTGCGCAACGGCACTATTAACGATTTCAGCAACTGTGGCATACTCGCCGAGCCCAACAACGTCGGGCACAGCATCATCGATATTCGTGCCTCGTCAAACAACGGCTCCGGCATCTACCTCGGCGGCACAACCCATGTCATTAAGGGCTGCGGCACCGGCAATAACGAAGACAAAGGAATATACACAGAGAAATCTTCCCGAATCTCCGACTGCACCGCAACATCCAACGGAAACGACGGCATATCCGCCGACGAGGGCTCAATGATCGTAAATTGCGTGGCAAACAACAATGACGCCAGGGGAATCGACGTCGATTCCTCGTCCGTCGCCAATTGCGTCGCAAATCATAATCAGACCGGAGGAATCAGGGCGCCGGGTTCCACCGTCATTGGTTGCTGTGCCTACTCTAACGACGGCGGCTCAGGAATCTACGGCGAGAACTCAACAATACAGGCATGTGTCGCACGGGCCAATACATATACCGCAGGAATCAACGCACACTACAGTACCGTCGTCGCAACTACCGCAAATGAAAACGACGGCTATGGTATCCAGGCCAGCTACGGCAGCAACATAACCAACTGCACCGCCGACAAAAACGACTCCGGAGGAATCCAGGCGGGATACGGATGCCGTATCGAAAGCTGCAATCTGTATTATAATACGGGCTATGGAATGTGGCTGAATCAGGACGATACCTATGCCATCAAGAATTCATGCAAGAAGGACCCCGCCGCCATCGCCAATTTCTACAACGGCGGCGCGAACTACATGCCGACCGATGTCGCCGATACAGACAACGCCAATTACGCATTCTGATTCAATACGAAGGAGGCTTCATTATGAAGGTTTGCAGAGTAATGCTGGTGGGCCTGATCGGCGCGTTGTCGCTTCTGACTGAAACAGCATATTCGGAGAACATCGACCCATACGAAGACGACAGCCGGTATGCCTACGGCCAAAACGTCGGATGGATAAACTTCGACCCCAATATCCCGATTCCCGTAGTCGGCGCGAAAGTCACAGTGGAAAAGCTGACAGGCCTTATCTGGGCAGAAAATATCGGATGGATAAACCTCGATCCGAATGACACCGACCCGGATAGTGGAGTTAAGAACAATCCAGCCGGTGAGCTTTCAGGCTATGCCTGGGCCGAAAACGTCGGATGGATTAACTTCAACCCTGTCGTCCCCGGCGACCCCGCCCGCTACGGTGTCACCATCGACGAATTCGGAAACTTTCACGGATGGGCATGGGGCCAGAATATCGGATGGATACACTTCAGCTCCAATACACCCGTCCAATACAAGGTCCGAACATGTGTGGTCCGATTCGATGACCTCGCCAATTTCGCCGACGACTGGCTCACCATCGGGCCGGGCCTGCCGGGCGATTTGACCGCTCCCGCTATCATTGATGAGGCAGACTACGCCGTTTTCGCCTGGTACTGGCACGATTATTGTCCGGATGGATGGCGATTGAAATTGGAATAGAAGCCTTGCGCCAAGCCAATTATCCGTACCAGGGCCGCTGCCTGTCCAAGTGACCGGCAAGTATCTTCTTGGCAATGATTACGTCTTCCCTGACCTGGAAATCGAACATCCCCGCGCAGATGAAATCCGCGCCGTTCTCGAAGGCGTACTTGAACGCAGCCTCCGGCCCAATCGCACCTGCAGCCATGACCTTGTAGGCAATCCAGGGCTTCTTCACAGTCTGCATGAACTCGGCTGTTTTTTCCGGAGTTTTCGACCAGATATTGTCGTTCTCAGGCTGCCTCGACGCAGTCCAGTAGTCGCCGCTGTGCAGCGTCTTCATGTAGAAATCCAGGTCCAATCCGGCCTTTTCGCACGCGACAGGCACCTCGATGTTGTGTCCGCCTACCCCGGCGATTCGCCCCGTGCTCTTGATATAATCCACAGCCTTGCCTAAAAGATCAACCCTGCCCCCCGCAGCGTAACTATCCGCAACTCCCCCGTGAACGTAGGCCCCTATCGCCCCGTTATCGATTGCACGCTTGGCCTCCGAAAGCGGATCATCCGCAGTCATCTTAACCTGCGCAAGCCACTGCAGCTTGCCGCCGCGATTGTTCCAGTACTTGTTTATGATTCTGGTGCAGTGATCGTCCAGCCGCAGAATCGCCGTGTTGATCCCCGCCTCTTCGCATATCTCGAATGTCTCCATGACCTTCTCATCGGTGAAGTAATGCTTAAGCAGCGGCGAGACATAAATCAGATCCCTGCTGTGCGCGAACCCGCTGATAAGGTTGCCGCCCGCGAAGACCCTGCTTATCTTAACATTACCGATCATCCCCATCGGCGGGCCGCCTGCCGCTTCAGACGATGCGTCGCCGCCGTCGGCCCCGACCTGCGCCAGCAGGGCCTTCTCCTCGAAGCTCATCGCCGCCGCCGCCCCTGCCGAAGCAATAACCGATTTCCTCAGAAAATCTCGTCGGCCGATATTCGGTGACATGATTCCGCCTCTTAATGTCTGTGCGTCAACTAACTGATTGTACGCCTGAAATACGGGATATTCATAAGCAGCGATGTCAGCAGCCACGTCGCAACAAATGCGAACATCGGCCCCGCCGTCAGCGTGAACAGCAGCCCCCCTTCGCTCGATTCATCGGCGAAATTCGCCCGCATCGCCGCCAGCACCAGAGGATGCAGTATATAAATGCCCAGAGTCGTCGTTGCTATCAGGCCGATGAGCTTTGTCACTACCCCTTTAACATCCCCGATTCGCTGATGGATAATATAAACCGCCCAGAAAAAACCGATACCCATCACCACCTGCGGAAGACAGAAACTGTCATAAACAAACTGCGGCGTTCCCCCCGGGTACTGCGTCTTTGCCTCGCCCAGAGCGTCGATAAAGGGATACGCGACAACCCCGATATAGACCGCGCAAGCCCCGGCCGCCCAGACAAGATACTTCCGCGGGACCTTCTTCGGATCCGCAAAACGAATCTCATAGCCTGCGATGTAGTAGGCCACGTAGGGAATGAACATCGTGAATATCGTTCGTTTATTGCCGAGCAGAAGAGTATTGATAGGCGAATAAATCCCCGCCAGCGAAAACATGATAACCATCAGAAGAATTCGCTGTCCGGGACTGGAATGCCGGATGAAGACTCGCAGCACCGGCGTAACCAGGTACAAAGCGGGTATCATACACAGAAACCACAAATGGTAATACGGATCCGCCGTCAGAATCAACTCCGCCGCCCGCCCGACACTCATCTCCTCCTTATCGAGAAAGACCCGCACCGCAAGAAAAAAAGGCGCCCAGAAAAGAAGCGGTATCCCCACCCGGAGCATACGTTTCTTGTAGAAGGCCCCGGGCGATTCGTTCCCCGAATCGTCCAGCAGCAGCGCCCCGCTGACCATGACAAATACCGGTATCGAACACAGACACAAAAGGTGAACCCACGTACTCACCCACCATTCGACTCCCAGCGGCTTCATGTCGTAAGTTGTCCAGATAGCAACGTGTCCCAGAATCACCGCATAGATCGCCAGCACCCGAAGCGTATTTATATACTGAATACTCGTCGATCGCTTCTCTGCCACAAGGACCCCTTTTAAATTAAACATAGTCCGGTGACATGCCCGCTTTGACCGGACAAAACACCAGCACTTTCGCGCAGAGATTCTAACCGCATCACGCCGAATTTCAAGCACAATCGCTCTGCGACCCGAAGCCCTCACTCCGCCGCTGCCGATTTCCCCGCCAAAGCGCCCGTGGACCAGCACGCCTGAAGGTTATACCCCCCGCAAGGCCCGTCAACGTCTATCACCTCGCCCGCAAAGAAAAGCCCGCTGCATATCGTCGATTCCATCGTCTTCGGGTCGATCTCATCCCTGCTCACCCCGCCCCGCGTCACTGTCGCCTCGCCTATCCTGCGCGTCCTCGTAACTGAAACCCCCAGGCCCTTGAGGGCCCCGATAAGTTGTCTTCGAGTCCCCTTGCCGCACTCGGCCCCGACTGTCTTCTCGCAGCCGACGCCCCCGCAGATACTCGAGGCAAGTCGCTTCGGAACCAGCGTCCCTAAGATACTCGCAACGTTTCTCTTCGGATTCTCTGCGAACTTCGCGAGAATCTCCCGTTCAAGCTCCGCCTCCCCGATAGCCGGCAGCAGGTCGATGCAAACGACAACAGCTTTCCCTTCCGCAGCCAGCCGGTCTGTCAGCATTCTGCTCAAATCAAGAACCGCCGGCCCGCCTATCCCGTCGTCGGTGAACATCAGCGCCCCCCTGACCGCCGACTTGCGTCCGTCCGCCTCAGCCCATATCTTCACGTCACCGACGCTCGTCCCCGCCAACTGCCCGCAAAGACTCCCCGCCGTAACCAGCGGAACCAGGCACGCCCTCGGCTCCACTATCCTGTGCCCGAACGCCTTGGCAAACCGGTAACCGTCTCCGCGCGAACCCGTCCTCGGCCACGAAACCCCGCCCGTCGCGATAACCACACGTCCCGCCGGGACGATACCGCCCCCGGCATGTACGCGAAAACCGTCGCCGATGTGATCCACACTCTCGACGGCCTTGCCCCACAAAAAGCGCGCCCCCGATTTTCGCGCCTCCGATTCGAGCAGCGCCCGAACGTCGCCGGCCCGTTCGCTGTCAGGGAAAGCGCATCCGCCCGCCTCGACCTTCGTTCCAAGGCCTCGTTCGCCGAAAAACCTGCGCACCTCCCCCGGCCCGAACTCATGAACGCAGAAGCTCAAAAACCTGCCCCCTCGCCCGAAAGAACGGATAAAATCCTTCGCCGATTCATCGTGTGTCAGGTTGCACCGTCCCGCCCCCGTCAGCAGCAGTTTTCGCCCTGCCGTCTTGCCCGACTCGATGACCGTCGTCTCTGCCCCGCCCGCGGCGCTGTGAATCGCCGCCATAAGCCCTGCAGGCCCCGCTCCTATTATGCACACACGTCTATCCATAAATCCAAATCCAATACCGTCGCCGCGAACGATTATATAAAATCGCACAGGAAAAGCCATCCCGCAGCCATACCCCTCATGGTTCCCTTTAACGAGAAGAGGGACAGCAAAAACCAAACCCGCAATCTATGAAAGTTCCCGAAGAAATGTACTGGGCCGGGCTGGATTCGAACCAGCGTAGGCTTACGCCAATGGGTTTACAGCCCATCCCCTTTAGCCACTCGGGCACCGACCCTGAAACACTCGAACGACGCTTCCCACGCCGTCCGACTCGGCCATTCAACAGCAATCACCCCCGATTGTCAACACTTTCCTCCAATTTTGCCGCCGAACTCGGCGTTTTCATGCTTGATTTATGCCTGTCATATTTGTATTGCCTTGTGATATACTCAGGACAACAAGCTCGACAGCACAACTATGACCCGGACAAAACCGCCTTTGAATCGCAGAACCATCGTCAGGTACGCCGTTGCCGCCGCCTTTATCGGCGTCTTATGTGTATTCGCGCAGCGCTTCGCGCCTCCGGACGCCGGCCCGTGGTACAGCATAATTCCTCCCGTTCTCGCGATAACGCTTGCCTTCTTGACACGCCATGTCGCCCTGAGCCTGGGAATTGCGATACTGACAGGCGGCGTTTTATCCTGCATCGGCGGCGCCCCACTGAACATTTGGGCTTGGCTCGAAGGCTTCAAAACTGCCGGCTGGCTCGTCGTAAAGACCGTCAAGCCCTTCTCCGCCGGCGGAACTGTAAACTCCAATCTGATGATACTCGCATTCCTCCCGCCCGTATTCATAATGATCGAGGTCATCATCGCCTCCGGCGGCTTTAGCGGAATCGTCCGTTGGCTCCTAAAACATGTCAGAGGCGCAAAATCCGCCCAGCTCGCAACCGCACTGATGGGCCTGCTATGCTTCATCGACGACTACGCCAACGCCATAATCGTAGGCTCGATGATGCAGCCGATTACCGACCGTTTCCGAGTCAGCAGGGAAAAGCTCGCCTTCATCGTCGATGCAACCAGCGCCCCCGTCGCCGGCTTGGCCGTAATCAGCACATGGATCGCCTATGAAGTCGGCCTGCTTACGCAGATTTCCGACCAGCTAAACCTTGGCAGAAGCGGATATTCCATGTTCTTCGACGCCCTCAGCTTTCGATTCTACTGCCTTTTAATGATAGCCTTCGTACTGCTGCACATAATCCTCAGCCGGGACTTCGGACCGATGAAAAAAGCCGAAAACGCCGCAAGAACCGAGCCCGGTCAAGACGAAGACGCCGATTCGACCGACCAATCCCATTCGAACTCGCTCGCAATACCGCACCATTCCCAACGGGCAATCAAGGCCCTTATCCCTCTCGGCGGGCTTATCCTCTTTCACTTAACGGGCCTGTGGATCGACGGCGGCGGCCCGGCCAGACTGCACGCAGCCGCCTCACTGCTCAGCCTCTCATACTGGCGCGATGTCATCTCCGCCGCCGAGCACACCCACTTCATCCTCGATTGCGCCGGCCTCTTCGGCCTGGCCCTGGCCCTGCTCTGTTCTCGATTCTATGGCCGACTCGACACGCCCGTCCTCAAGCATTGCTTCAAGCGAGGCCTCAAACGGGCCATGATACCATTTGTGATACTGATCCTCGCATGGTCGCTGAAGAACAGTTGCGACGGCCTTGGCACCGGCAAATTCCTCACCGCGCTGCTCGCAGGCAGAATATCGCCTCAATGGTTCGCCCCCGCCGTCTTTCTTGTCGCATCGCTGACCTCCTTCGCCACCGGAACCAGCTATGGAACAATGGCGATTCTCATCCCCACCGCAGTACCCGTCGCCTTCGCACTCGACGGCGATACCTACGGCCCAACGACGATGATTACCCTCGGCGCCGTCCTCGACGGTGCGATCTTCGGCGACCACTGCTCCCCTATTTCCGATACGACCATCATGAGTTCTATCGCGACTTCGTGTGACCTGATGCGCCACGTCCGCACGCAGCTTCCATACAGCATCTTCGTCGCCCTCCTTGCCCTGCTCTGTGCGTACCTGCCGAGTTCACTGGGCCTGCCTGCATTGTGGAGTTTTACATTAGCCCTGCTGGCCATGACCTTAACCCTATTAGCCCTAACTCGACGCGAAAAACCCGCAACGTCGCGCTAATTGCAGCAAACGATTATTCCAGGAGCTTGTAGGGTATGCATTGCACACCGAAGAAATTGTCATAGCATGCCTGCAACAAAAAAGGGCCGCAAACGCATGTTTACAGCCCCGTTCCTAACTCTCATCTCGACAATCCTACTGCCCCTTTCGCCTCCGAACACCCAACGCCCCAAACCCGAGCAATAACAAACTCGCAGGCTCAGGAACGCAACCGCCAATTAGACACACAACTTCCTGTTCGCTTAACGCTCGGTTATACAGCCGAACCTCGTCCAGGCTTCCGCCGAAGAACCCATCGTGTTCTCCGTTAGCACCGAGAACAAGGGGATAATTCTGGCTCGGTAGATCCGGGCAGACAATGTTGCCGCGTACGTTATATCCGTCAACACCATCTCTCTCCGCCACCATGACATCACACGCCGCCAGGTACAACTTCATCTCCTTAGATATGGCATCGTAGGTGAAAGCAGTGCCGTACCACCGGTTAGGGGTGAGGATATCGTCTATGCGTATGGTCTCCGCGGACTCACCATCCGGCTCATGTTCGGCGACAAGGTCGTCTCCCTGAGCTGTAATGCCTACAGAAGAGACGCATTGGCCTGACGGCCCT
>JAFGCD010000128.1 GCA_016932835.1 Sedimentisphaerales bacterium | reverse complement strand
TCTTTGAAGATTTCCCAAACTTCGTATTAGCAAGTACTTGCGTAAAAAAATAGTGAGAATTGGAGTAGACTTTTAACATAGGAGATATTATGAAAATTGCAGTTACTTCAACGGGCGAGACACTGACTTGCCAGGTTGACCCGCGATTCGGCAGAGCGGCCTATTTTCTCGTAGGCGACAGTGAAGGCAATGAATTCGAGACAATCAAGAATGAAAATATCGCTGTTGCCGGCGGCGCCGGGATCAGCTCGGCAAAACTCGTAGCCGATGCCGGCGCCCAGGCGGTTTTGACAGGCAATTGCGGTCCCAACGCCGAACGCACGTTGAGGGCCGCCAATGTAAAGCTATATACCGGTGCAACAGGGACCGTTGCCGAAGCTATCGAGCTTTTTCGCAGCGGCAAACTGCAGGAAGCCGAAGGCCCTAATGTTCCGCCTCATTCCGGTGTCGGCGAGTAGCGTGTTGAAGGAGTTGGTATGACAGCAAAGGAAGCGGTGACCCTAACAGGGGCAACGTCGAGATTCTATCCGAGGAGAGAGGCCGTTAAAATAATAGTTTCAGTCTGCGGCGCGGCTTTAGCGGTGTGTGTGGTTGTGATAGTATCGGCTGCTGCGAGCAGCGGGTCGTAAAGTCAAAGACCCGTCCGAGTGAATGTGGAATTGGCCGAAGGAATTCTGCAATATCGTGCTAATCCAGGTCTCTGGCGGATTTGCTTAACAAGTAACCAAAATCAGAAAGGTGAAAACAATGCCGGAATTTGGAAATCCCTTCAGTGGGCTTGCAAAGCAAGACAAACTCACAAGTGCTGAATTGGTCAGGGCGATTCGATTTATGATCTCGGCTGAATATGAAGCGGTTCAATTGTACATGCAACTGGCAGAATCCACCGACAATCAATTGGCTAAGGAGGTGCTTCAAGACATAGCCGACGAAGAACGGGTACACGCAGGTGAATTTCTGCGGCTGCTGCATGAGTTGGCTCCGGATGAAAAGAAGCTGTATGACGAAGGCGCCGAAGAAGTGCAAGAAATGATAGATGAATTGGGAAAAGGCAAGTAGGGATTTTTTGCTTACGGAACACCCGCGGAACACATTATTTTGGGGTCGAAGTGACTGTGGCGGGTTGGTTTTTTTGAGAGAATTTATAAGGAGGTCCGACGATGCCAATATTTGAATACAAGTGTAACAACTGCGGCAACAAGATGGATGTTCTGGAAAAAAGCAACAGTAAGGGCAAGCATGTTTGCGAAAAGTGTGAAAGTTCAGATATGCAAAGATTGTTTTCGGGATTTTCCGTGGGGCGAGGTAAGCAACAAAGCAACGTTTGCCCAACCGGAAGATGCGGGCTTTCTTAGAAAGGATGTTGTATGAAGATCGCAGTTACATCAATGGGTCCGTCGCTTGACGACAATGTGGAGGTGCGGTTTGGGCGCTGCGCATATTTCTTGATCATTGATACCGACACGATGCAGTATGAAGCAGTCGAAAACCCTAACATCGCCCTTGGCGGCGGTGCGGGGATTCAATCAGCCCGGTTTATGTCCGAAAAGGGTGTAACAACCGTATTGACCGGCAACTGCGGTCCTAACGCATTTAACGTCTTTGGTCAGGCAGGCATACAAGTGATTGTTGGTGTCAGCGGAGGTGTCCGCAACGCCGTCGAGCAATTCAAAACAAACGCTCTTTCTGCTGCTTCCGGGCCGAACGTAGCGAGCCACTTTGGCATGAACACCGCCGCGGCAGAGCCGGCGTCAATGCCTCAGCCGATGATCGGTCCGCTCGGTCAAGGCGGCGGCATGGGCGGCGGGCGCGGAATGGGACGAGGGTGCGGTATGGGGCGAGGTATGGGTCGCGGCGGCGGAATGGGACGTGGTATGGGCGGAGGCGGCGGAATGGGTCTGGGGGCAACAATGAGCGTTCCGGCCAACTTACCCCCGACCGGCGCAATATCAGCTTTTTCACAAAATGCAGGGGGACAAATCCCTGAGCATGAATTGGCAGCTCTAAAACAACATGCAGAACAGCTTGAGCAGCAAAAGAAGCAGCTAAACAAAAGGATCGCCGAGTTGGAAACAAGTCAAAACCTGGTTGCCGCTGTTCTTACCGAAAAATGCACAGCCTGCGGCATTTGCGCTGATGTTTGTCCGACAGGCGCAATTAAGGTAAACGGGCAGGCCGTTGTGCAAGCGGATCTTTGCACTGGCTGCGCGTTGTGTGTTGGCGAGTGTCCAAACAACGCCATTGTGCTTGCCGCCCAAAGCCATTAATTAATTCGGCCGGCTCAGATGATTCTAAAATAACTATGTGCAATTGACCTTTAACTTCACGAATGTTTTGATGAATCGAAAGATATCGAAATCAAAAACGCACAAAAGCGACAATAACAGCACCGGATTCATATACGAAAATTGCGTTCGTCGGAAAGAAACGGACCAAAGGAGTGATTGAGTGGGTAAAAAGGTGATTCCACAATGCGGACGATGCGAAAGCAAAAAATGTCGCGACGGCAAGGATTGCTTTTCGGAAGCTGAAAATCATAAGCAATTATATCAAAACGACCATATAGCGCAATTGCATAAGGCCGGTTCGGCGATAGAGGCGAAATGCTACTTTGACCAAACGCGTTTGGGAGAGGTAATTCTTTTTGCCAAACAGTTGGGGTGCACGAAAGTGGGGCTTGCCTTTTGTATCGGCTTGAGCGAAGAGGCGAAGGTTATTGCCGAGATTTTTTCAGAGCATTTTACGGTGGTTTCCGTTTGCTGCAAGGTAGGGGGAATTAAGAAGAGCGATTTTGACTTGCAGCAGATTTCCTCAGGCGCCGGTGAAGTGATGTGCAACCCTGCGGGGCAGGCCCAGTTACTAAATGACGCAAAGACTCAACTCAATGTTTTATGCGGTCTTTGTGTCGGGCACGATGCGATTTTTTCGAAGGTCTCAGAGGCCCCTGTGACGACGCTCATTTCCAAGGATCGCGTATTGGGCCACAATCCTGCGGCGGCTGTTTACTGTCAATATGTTCGAAAACGCCTTAATGAACACGTATAACGGAGGTCAATAATGAACTCGATGGATGTCAGTGAAATCCTCATCGGGTTTCACCCGGATGGTTACCGGATAGACACGACGACTTCGCCGATGAACAGGTACACAAAATGGGACATTTTGCAGGGCAATCAGTGGTGTAATCCGAAGCCGGTTTGTTTCGAATCTCTGCCGCAGAAAGGTTGGATTGCAAAAGACAGATTCGATTGGGACCGAGTTAATACGATTGTGGAGCAGGTTTAATATGAAGATTGCCATTGCCAGCGGAAAAGGGGGTACGGGCAAAACAACGATAGCCACTAATCTGGCATGTTCGCTTGCTCGAATGGGTACAACTGCGCAGTATCTTGACTGCGATGTTGAAGAACCCAATGGGCATATATTCATGAAGCCGGATATAGAAAAAACAGAGGATGTTACAATTGGCGTGCCGGCAGTCGATACGGAGAAATGCGACGGATGCGGCAAGTGCGGGCAGCTCTGTCAATACAGCGCGATCATCTGTTTAAAAGGCACAGTAATGACTTTTGAACAGTTGTGTCATTCGTGCGGCGGATGTATGGCCGTTTGTCCGCAAGACGCTATCCGCGAAATACCGCGGAAGATAGGGGTCGCGGAATTCGGCAGGTCGGACGGGGTGTATTTCGGACACGGCAAGCTGGACATAGGCGTCATACAGACGCCGGCCTTGATAAGGCATGTCAAACAGAACGCAATGGCCAATGCTGTGGTCGTCGTTGACGCCCCGCCGGGGACATCCTGTCCGGTTATCGAGGCGGTAAAGGGCAGCGATTTCGTCTTACTTGTGACGGAGCCCACGCCGTTCGGGCTCAATGACCTGAAACTGGCGGTGGAAATGGTTCGAGAGCTGGGCCTGCCCTTTGCCGTGGGGATAAACCGCTGCGATATAGGCGATGAGGAAGTGGCAAGCTACTGTCGGCAGCAGAATATAGAAATAATCCTTGAGATACCGGACAATCGATCGATAGCAAAAGCTTATTCAGAAGGTATCAAGATAATTGACGCATTACCCGGCTATGAGGAGAAGTTCGTACAGCTATACCGCGACATCAACAGGAGGGCCGGGATCAAATGAAAGAAGATATTGGATTTATGGAGAGAATTAGCCGTGACTTAGAGGCCCGTAAAGCCGCATGCAAGATTCTGGAAGTTGCAGAGGATGCAAGCCAAGGGCAGCTAAAGAGCGCCTACAGGCGAGCGGCAACGAAATATCATCCGGATCACAATCAAGGCAATCCGGAAGCAGGCCAGAAATTTCTCCTTGTGAAGTGCGCCTACGAGTTGTTGGCCAGCGATAAACCCTGTGACAGGCTCCTAAATGAGATTAACTCATGGGAAGGTGCTGCTGATGATGAGAAGTATAATCTGAATAATCCATGGGGTCATTTTTTATGGTGGCGTGAGAAATTCTTCGGTTAAGAATTGGATATGACGGCGTGAAACAGTATCTGCAATCGTGCAAAACACAATTCTGGAATGATGTTTTCCAAGTCGAGCTGGACTATGTCCTTCGTCGGTTAGAAGGTAATCGAGACGTTCTCAGCGTCGGCTGTGGTCCGGCTATCATCGAGGCGGGGCTGGCTGAGCACGGATTCAAGGTCACCGGCCTGGATATTTCCCAAGAGGCTTTAGACCAGGCGCCGGACAACGTGAGAACGGTGAGAGGCTCAGCGGATATGATGAGCTTTGCAGACTCCGGTTTCGATGCGGTTATCTACATTGCTTCTCTCCAGTTCATCGAACGATACGAGGAAGCCATTAGACAAACCGCTCGTGTGCTGCCGACCGGCGGCAAAGTCTTGATTATGCTGCTGAACCCTCAGTCTGATTTCTTCAAAAAGAAGGCTGCGAATCCGGCATCCTACGTCCGCAACATCCGACATATAAACATAGAAAAGATAGAGAAGGCGGTTGCAGAGTATTTTACTGTGAAAACCGAATATTTTCTGGGGATTGAGGGGACGAGAATATTCCAAAGTGAAGAATCCAGTGTCGCGAGCCTTTATGTCATAAACGGCGCCTGTCGGGCTCGCGGCGGAGGCAAACAGGGCTGAACGGGTAGAACCGGCTAACGAACTGTGACATTATAAGGAGCTTATATTATGGGAAAAAAAGTCGATATCTTGGTCATAGGAGCGGGGCCTGCGGGAATAATAAGCGCAGTTACGGCACGCAAGTATTATCCCAAGAAACAAATCACGGTGATGAAAAGCATTGACAAAGGGGTAATTCCATGCGGGGTTCCTTATATGTTCGCAAGCCTAACAAACCCTGATGATAACAAACTGGGCAATGCTGCGCTTGAAAAGAATAACGTTGAAGTAGTTGTGGACGAAGCAACAAAAATCGACCGACGTGCAAAAACGGTCAGCACCAAAGGCAATCAAACATTCTGCTATGAGAAACTGGTCCTTGCAACCGGTTCAATTCCAATTATTCCTCGAATAAAGGGTGTGGACAAAGCAGGAGTCTATCCTATTCACAAGAATATGGTTTACCTCAAGAAAGTTATAAGTGAAATCGGGACAGCAAAAAATGTGTTGATTGTAGGCGGCGGCTTTATCGGCGTGGAGCTTGCGGACGAGATATCGAAAATGAACGGTCCCAATGTGCTATTGGTGGAAATCCTGCCAACTCTATTGCCTAATTCCTTCGATCCGGAGTTCTCGAAAATCGCCGAAGAGGCATTGAAATCCAACGGAGTCAACGTTCTGACTGGTGTCGGCGTCGAAGAGATTTTAGGCGAAGAAAAGGTCGATAGGGTCCGGCTTTCGGACGGCAGAGAAATCGCCGTCGATGGAATTATGCTTGGCGTTGGAGGCGTTCCCAGCACGAAACTGGCAACCGAAGCGGGACTGGATTTAGGCAGAGGCAGGGGAATATGGGTGGACGAATATATGCGCACTATCGACAGCGATATTTTTGCAGTCGGAGATTGCGCTGACAAGAGGGATTTCTATACGCATAGAAGCGTTCCGGTGATGCTTGCTTCCACAGCCACCGCTGAGGCCAGGATTGCCGGTGCGAATCTTTATCGGCTTAAGGTTGTGCGTGAAAACAAGGGCACAATTGCCATTTACTCGACTTACGTCGACGGCAGGGTGTTGGGCTCAGCCGGTCTTACAGAAAAGAACGCCAGAACAGAAGGCTTCGAGATTATCGCAGGCAATGCAGACTGCGCAGATAAGCACCCGTCGGCATTACCCGGTTCAAGCAATATCAAGCTCAAACTAATCTTTTCAAAGAACTGCGGGATCATATTGGGAGGGCAAGTAGCCGGAGGGATTTCATGTGGAGAACTAATAAATCTAATTGGGGTTGCTATTCAGAAGAGAATGTCTTTTGTCGAACTGGAAACCTTACAGATGGCTACTCATCCTTACTTGACAAGCGCCCCAACAGTATATCCGGTCGTATTAGCCGCTCAGAATGCCGCTGCCCAAATGCGGTCTAACGCTGATGTGGAAGGATAAATCGTGAAAGAATTAGTTATTATAAGCGGCAAAGGCGGGACAGGCAAAACCAGTCTGGCGGCGGCGTTTGCCGGGCTCGCGAAAAAGGCGGTCTTCGCCGATTGCGACGTAGATGCCGCCGATTTGCACCTGGTCTTAGAACCCGATATCAAAGAGGAGTACGATTTTTCCGGGGGCAAACGCGCAGCTATAGTCACTGAAAAATGCATCGGCTGCGGTAAATGTCAGGAGATGTGCAGATTTGACGCCATTAACTTCAACGGACAGGGCAACGATATAGTCGAGAAGACGTTTACCGTCGATCCGGTTTCGTGCGAAGGATGCAAGGTTTGTGTGGAGTTTTGCCCCGTGGAAGCGATTGAGTTCGAAGATGCCGTAAACGGCCGATGGTTTATTTCTGATACACGTTTTGGGACTATGGTTCACGCAAAACTCGGAATCGCAGAAGAGAATAGCGGGAAATTGGTGAGTCTCATTCGCAAAGAAGCAAAAAAGATAGCGACCGACACCGAGAAAGATCTGATAATTGTGGATGGTTCGCCCGGGATCGGCTGCCCGGTAATCGCTTCGGTAACGGGATCGGATCTCGTATTGATAGTCACAGAGCCCACTCTCTCAGGGAAACACGACCTTGAACGGGTAGCAAAGCTGACGTCAGGATTCAATATCCCGGCGTTGGTCTGCATTAACAAATCCGACCTGAATACGGAGATGGCGGCAAATATCGAAAAGTATGCCGAGTCTCATGGTATTAAGGTTGCCGGGAAGATTCGCTACGATGAAGCCTTCACAAAAGCACAAATTATGAGGGCTACGGTTCTGGAATATACCGGGGGGGCGATTTCACAGGATGTTAAGGCGTTGTGGAGGGAAGTCACCTATGCCTTAGGATGAGGGGTTTTTCGCATGTTGGGCAGCAATTAGTATAAGTACAGGAAAAAAGGACGCAGATTATGCCAAAAGAACCGGAGGCCCGCAAAGCAGGGGCAAACCATGGACAGCAGGACAATAGCGACGAGGCACAAATCCGCAGCAGGCTGAAGCGGATAAAACGGCAGGTGCTTGTTCTCAGCGGCAAGGGCGGCGTGGGCAAGAGCACCGTGGCGGCAAACCTTGCAGTTTCACTCGTGCTCGCAGGCAAACGTGTGGGGCTGCTGGATATTGACATACACGGCCCCAGCATCCCAAAGATCCTGAATCTCGAGGCACGAAAAGTCCGCTCGGAAGGGTCTGAGATTATGCCTATCGAAGTTATGCCGAACTTCAAGGTCATGTCGATAGGCTTCCTTTTGCCTTCGAGGGATGACGCGGTGATATGGCGTGGGCCGATGAAATATCAAATGATCAAGCAATTCATCAAAGATGTTCAGTGGGGCGATTTGGATTTTCTGATAGTGGACAGCCCGCCCGGCACCGGCGACGAGCCTCTTTCGGTTATTCAGCTTTTGGGCAAGGCCGACGGCGCGGTCATAGTGACAACGCCTCAAGAAGTAGCCCTGGCGGACGTCCGCAAAGGGATCAGTTTTTGCCGGAGCCTTGGCCTTCCAGTCTTAGGTGTGTTGGAGAATATGAGCGGTTTCGTTTGCCCTAAGTGCGGCGAAAGGACCGACATATTCAAATCCGGAGGCGGGGAAGAGATGGCCTGCCGTATGGAGGTTCCCTTTTTGGGCATGATTCCCATAGATGCCGAAGTGGTGCGGGCATGTGATCTGGGAATTCCTATCGTGCGTTCCGGAGAGAATCAAAGCAAAACAGCAAAGGCGTTCGGTCCGGCGACACGGGCCTTACTCGATTTGGACGAGAACTGTTAGAAACTTTTTCCCTGTTTAGAAAGGAGTATTAGAAATGCGTATAGCGATCCCGCTGACAGAAGGCACGCTGAGCCTTCATTTCGGGCATTGTGAAGAATTTGCCCTGGTGGATGTTGACGAACAGGCCAAACGAGTGTCAAACATTACGAAGCTGCAGCCTCCCGCGCACGAGCCAGGGGTTCTACCTCGCTGGCTGGCTGAACAGAATGCTAATATCATCATCGCCGGAGGCATGGGACAGAGAGCCCAGCAGCTATTTGCGCAGAATGGTATCAGCGTTGTGCTGGGTGCGTCGGCCCACACCCCCGAACAGTTGGTGCACGATTACCTCGTGGGGATTCTTGAAACCGGCGAAAATATTTGTGACCACTGAGACAAGTTGCGTACCAGCCAGGGACTTGAAACGAAATGCGAGTTTTTTTCCGGTCCGAATGAGATTATGAAGAAATAGCTCGGCTGTGTTCGGGAAAGCGAATGAGCGGCAGGAAAACAGAGATAGAGATCATGCCAAACTGGTCCTTCAGGATGATGGCCTTTCTATTTCGCTGTCGAGACTTCATCTGTCCATATATAGACCGTCGCATCGAACAGTTTGAGATAAAAGAAGGTATGACTGTTGTTGACTATGGGTGCGGCCCGGGGAGATACACGACGCGATTTGCCCGGCTTGCAGGCGATAAGGGAAAAGTGTATGCGGTTGACATTCACAAGCTGGCTATCGATGTGGTGACAAGGAAGAAAGAAAAGGGTCATCTTGAAAACATCGAGCCAATTCTGGCAAACGGCTATGACTGCAGCCTTCCTGATCACACAGCAGATATCGTTTGTGCCCTTGACATGTTTTTCGCCATCAAGAACCCTGGCAGATTCCTCGAGGAACTCCGGAGAATTACCAAGCCGGACGGGTTGCTTATAATTGATGACGGGCACCAGCGGCGCAGTAAAACCAAACAGAAACTACTCAATTCAGGGTATTGGGATATCATCGAGGAGACCCGCGATCACCTTAAATGCAGGCCGCGATACAAGCAGAATGCCTAACAGAGCAGGTGATTCAAGCCCATCAAAGTCAAATAGAAATATACCAATAACTCTTTTTTTCAGGTATGCTGTTGCGGGACGATGAAATCAGCGAAGTAAACTACTACCGCCTGGAAGGCGGTAGCTTTGGAGGCGGGCTGCAAGCCCGCTAAAGATCGCCTTCTATGCGGAAATCGCCG
>JAFGCD010000011.1 GCA_016932835.1 Sedimentisphaerales bacterium | reverse complement strand
ATTATGACCAGATTCAAGGTAACGACAATTCTCATAGCGATTACGGTATTAGCGAGGGGTATTATATGGATTACCAGCACGATCGGTTAGGCTCTGTGCGGCAGATAATCGACTCGGCCGGGGCCGTCGTAAAATACTACACTTACGAACCGTTCGGCCGGGCCGTTGAATCGAGCGACGGGCCGCAAGCGACGAGCGACGGTTTTATGTTCACAGGCCAGTACTTCGACGCCCAAATCGGCGAGTATCACCTCCGAGCAAGACAATACAACCCAAAACTCGCAAGATTCACCGCAAGAGACCCCGTCTTCGGCGACTTCCAGCAGCCACTGACACTGCATAAATACCTCTACTGCCAGAACAATCCCATAAACGGAGTAGACCCCTTAGGTGAGTGGGCAGTTGTCATAGGTGGAAGTCTAAGTGGAAATGCTCAGCCAGGGCTCTTACTCAACACTCTCACAAAAGGATTCGGGATTATGGGCTACTCTTACGGGCTTTCGGCGTTGGTTGAGGCCGAGGCTGGCGTTGGCGGCACAGTAGGCTCAGGTCTTGCTTTCGCACACGATCCAGATAAGGGGTGGACCAAAGGATGGTCTTTCGGGTGGGTCAATTGGCGTGCCGGTGGGCTTTCGGTCGCTTCAGGCAGTGGTGCGTCTCTAACGACAGATATCGGTATTTCACCCGAAGCCAATAGAGTTCGGGATTTGGGAGGATATTTCGAGGAGGTCGGCGGTTCTGTTGCCGTGGCAATCCCCAGTGGGTGTACTTGGCTCAGCCGGATATTCAACAATGCCTCTATAGGGTTCACGGCTTCGCGAAGTGTTGACGCGAGAGGCAACCCAACTGGCATCCACCTGTATACTCTTTCCGCGGGTACAGGGCTTGTCGGATGGGAAGGCCATCTGTATAAGGGAAAAACCACGGCCTATGAGTGGTGGAATAATTAGCTGCGTTCTGAGACTGGACAGATTTACTCAAGGATCTGCAATGAGATTCCTCGACTATATTATGGACACATCAAAGCTCGAAGGAAAGAACCCCTACCGAAGATTACTCCGGTATTTCTTCTTGTTCTTCGCAATTGCCGCTCTCTTGTCCGTCCTACTTGTCTTTGGATCGGAGAAGGCCCCTTTTCTGGTCATATTCTTCGGCCTCAGCTTCGGTGCAACGCTCGCAATGGTCTGTATCATGATGGTTCTTTACGCGATAGTCTGGAGTGCCTATATGATCCTACATCACCGCGAACTGTGGATAAGGTCAATGTTCCGGTCCTCAGTAAGAGAGGGAATCCAGGTTTCGAGACAGATTGGCGCACTCCAAGATCCATTCCTGGACAGAATCTTCATGTGGTGGAACAAGGTGGGAATGTTCCTGGTCAAGATATGGCTGGTCGTCTATGTTCTAGTTGTGGTTGGCTATATTGTGTGGGCCTGTTTCTGGCCGCACGCCTGATATGCCAATAGGTACGAGGAATCTAATTGGTGATAAGAGAGAATCAACAGAGCCGACGTCCTCGTTGGATAAACTCAGAGATGAATGTGAGGTGGAGGATATTTCCTTCAAGGAATGGTGCAAACAACAGTGGGACAAATAGCCCGCACAGGAAAGGCTGCGAATGATTATGACCAGATTCAAGGTAACGACAATTTTCATAGCGATTATGGTGTTAGCGGCGATTATTGGGATTTGGCATTTCCGGCCTGGCGAATCGCCCCCGGCCGAATCGGGGCGCGGCGAGACAGCAGCCTTCACCGCCGAGCCTGCTGTGCCGGGATCGGCTTTCGAGACTCCTGCCGACTACGAGGCCCGATGGACCGCAAAGAGAATAGCAACAGCCGAATCCCTCAAAACCCTCTACCGCAACCCCGGCAGGCCAGGCCCCGCCTGAGGCCCAGCCAACTCAACACCATAGACTCAGTTCTAAAAACTTTCTCCCGCACCGCTTCAGAACATTCGCCCTTGCCCGCCCGCACAATGCGCGGTACAATCACCATCGATGACAACAAGAATAAAGACTTCATAAGGGCCAAGCCATGAAGAACCTTTGCTATATCCTGCTGATTCTGCTGCTCGCAGCCGCCGCCTTCGCCGCCGGGCAGGACCAAACCGACGAACCCGATGAAATCCAGGCCGCAGACCAGGCCCCACCCGCCGATCCGAACGACCCGAACAACATCCTCCTCGAAAAATACGATGTCGTCATCAAGGACCCAAACGACCCGAATGAAATACTATGGGCAAAGTGGAACGCCGTCGTCCGCGTCCTCCAGAGCAAGGACATGGAGAAAAAAGTCAAGGAAAGCCTAATCGACAGGATAGTCACTCCCATCTTCGATTTCCCCCTCATGGCCAAGCTCGTCCTCGGAAGAAAACACTGGCCCAACTTTTCGCCCCCCCAGAGAGAAAAATTCACGAAACTCTTCACCAGGAAACTCAAGGATTCTTACCGGGAGAAAATATCGCACTATACCGATGAAAAGGCCTCCGTAAAGCCGCTCCGGAAGAAGAACACAACCGTCATCATTCCGATGAACCTGATATCCCAGGGAAAGGAAATAGCGATAATCTACAAGCTTCGCAAGATCGGCAAAACCTGGAAAATCTATGACGTCGAAATACAGGGCGTAAGCATCCTGCTGACCTATCGGTCGCAATTCGACGATGTCCTTGCAGGCAGCAGCGTCGAGGACCTCCTCGAACGACTCGAAAAACCGGCTGCGCCATGAGATACAATCTGCTGAATCGAACGGGCCCGTAGCATGACCGAACACCGCTCACTGACATACTCCTTCTTCGACAGAGTAATCCTGCGATATCCCGTAATTGTCGTCCTCGCCATGATCGCAATCGTGGGCTTCCTGGCATTCAAGGCCCGGGGATTCAGGCTGGATGCCTCCGCAGAAACTCTCGTCCTCGAGAACGACGAAGACCTGCGATACGCCCGCCAAATCAGCGCACGCTACGAGCAAAGCGATTTCCTCGTACTGACATACACCCCCGACAGTGACCTCTTCTCCGAAAAAGACCTCGCCGTCCTCGAACGACTCCAGAAAGACCTCGAAGCGCTCGAAAGCGTCGCATCTGTCGCCTCCATACTCAACGTCCCGCTGCTCCAGAGCCCGCCGTTGTCACTCAAAGACCTCACCGCAGAGCTGCCCACGCTGAACTCGCCTAAAACCGACAGGACCCTCGCCAGGACAGAACTCCGTGACAGCCCCCTCTATAAGAACCTTCTGCTCAGCGCAGATTCCAAAACCACCGCCCTGCTCGTCAACTTCGCCCGCGACGACCGGTACATGACCCTGCTCTATCGACGAAACGAGTTGAGGCAGAAAAAAGCCGACGGACTGCTGAACAAAAGCGAAAAAGCCGAATTCGAAAGCGTCGTCCGCGAATTCCGCGACTACAGGGACCGCGCAAGGCGACGAAGACACCAGGACATAACCGCTATCAGGACAATCGCCGATAAGTATCGTGCCGACGCCGACCTGTTCCTCGGCGGCGTGAGCATGATCGCAGACGACATGATAACATTCGTCAAGAAAGACCTTAAAGTTTTCGGGATAGGGGTCATGGTCTTCCTCGTACTGATGCTCGGGATAATATTCCGCTCCGTACGCTGGATATGCCTGCCGATGCTCTGCTGTCTGGTCTCGGCAATATCCATGATAGGCCTGCTCGGATGGTTCGGCTGGGAGGTAACAGTCATCTCCTCCAATTTCATCTCTCTCCAGCTCATCATGACGCTCGCAATCGCAATCCACCTGATTGTCAGGTACCGCGAACTGCTCAGCCGAAATCCCGACGCGCCCAACCGCGACCTGATTCTCGACACCGTCCGAAGCAAAATGAAGCCCTGTGTCTATGCCGTCCTCACGACCATCGCCGGCTTCGGCTCGCTGCTGCTCTCCGGAATCCTGCCCGTCAGCACTTTCGGCTGGATGATGATCGCAGGGCTGATCGTCTCGCTCATAGTGACATTCCTGCTCTTCCCCACCCTGCTGATACTCATCCCAAAGCAGGCCCCAAAACGCACCCACGAAAGCGGTTCGCAAATTACCGAAGCTCTTGCCGTGTTCACCAGGAATCACGGAACGCTGATAATAATAGTCAGCATCCTTGCTTTGGCCGCCAGCATTACCGGCATCTGCAGGCTCGACGTCGAAAACTGCTTCATAGACTACTTCAAGAAAAGCACCGAGATATACAAGGGAATGAGCCTCGTGGACCGCAAGCTCGGAGGAACAACCCCGCTCGATGTGATTATAACTTTCGACGAGCCCAACGCCTCGGCCGCCGCGAAGGAAACCGCCCCCCCCGAAAAAGATGATGAGTTCAGCGAATTCGAGGAATTCGGCGACGACCTCGATACCGCCGCCTCCGAAGACAAATACTGGTTCACTGCCGAAAAAATGAGACGCGTCAAAATCGCGCACGAATATCTCGACGGCCTGCCCGAAACAGGAAAGGTCCTCTCGCTCCAGACCATGCTCCGGATTGCCCAGGAGCTAAAAGGAGAAAAACCGCTCGACAGCCTCGAACTGGCGCTGCTCTACAACGAAACGCCTGACGAATTCAAAACAATGCTCACCAAGCCTTACGTCTCCGTCGAGAATAATCAGGTCCGTTTCTGGGTCCGAATAGTGGATTCCGACAAGAGCTTAAGAAGAAATCAACTCATCGAGAAAATCAAGGCCGAGCTGCCTGTCGTCGTCGATACAGACCCGAAAAATGTCCGTCTTACAGGAATGTTCGTCCTATACAACAACATGCTCCAGAGCCTCTACAAATCGCAGATACTCACCCTCGGTTTGACCGTACTCGCCCTGAGCATAATGTTCCTCGTGCTCTTCGGCTCCCTGAGAATAGCCCTGATCGCGATGTTCGCAAATCTCCTGCCTATCGGCATGGTTCTCGGAGTGATGGGATGGCTCGGAATCTCGCTCGACATGATGACGATGACAATCGCCGCAATCGGCGTCGGCATCGCCGTTGACGACACCATACATTACATCCACAGGTTCAAAAAGGAGTTCAAAGCGGACAGAATCTACCTCAGCACGATGCACAGATGTCACTCAAGCATAGGCCACGCAATGTACTATACCTCTGCGACGATCATAATCGGATTCTCAATCCTCGCACTGTCGAACTTCATCCCGAGCGTCCTCTTCGGCCTGCTCACGGGACTGGCGATGCTTATGGCCCTGCTCGCGGCCCTCACCCTCCTGCCGAAGCTCCTGATCCTCATAAAACCATTCGGAAAAGAGAATCCTTGAGACCCCGCAGCCGCTGCGGTAGAATAACCTCCGGCAATATCGAAAACCGAAAGTCGAGGACGATCAAAATGAAATCAAACCTCTGCCTCATCCTGATTATGGCCCTGGCGACCATGGGCTGCTCAGCTGCGAAGAAAAACGCCGCCGACAAGACCGCTCCCGTCGTTGCTGAAAACGCCCCCGAGTCCTCCCCCGACGACGAATTCGGCCTGCTCGAAGACGAACTCGACGAACAGCAGATAAAAATCTCCGACCCCCTCAGGCCCTTCAACAAGGCGATGTTCAATGTCAACGACAAGCTCTACTTATGGGTAATCGACCCCTTCGCCAGGGGCTGCAAGCGCGTAGTCCCAGAACCCGCCCGCGTCAGCATCCGCCATTTCTTCAACAACATCGCCGCCCCCGCACGCTTCGTCAACTGCCATCTCCAGGGAAAACACAAGGCCGCCGGTAGAGAGCTCCACCGCTTCGCATACAACACAACCTTCGGAATCCTCGGCTTCTCCGACCCCGCCCGAACAAAGCTCGGCCTCGAACCGGCCGAAGAGGACCTCGGCCAGACCCTCGCTAAGTACGGGGCCGGAACCGGAATCTACATCGTTTTGCCCGTCCTCGGCCCTTCCAACGCCCGCGATGCAATCGGAATGATTGGCGATCAGTTCCTCAATCCCGTCCGCTATGTCCGCCCGCGGGATGTCTCGATAGCAATCTCCGCCAGCAGAATCGCTAATGAAAATACCTTCCGTATCGGAGAGTACAAATCCCTCAAAGACGCCTCGTACGACCCCTACGTAGCCATGCGACAGGCATACCTCCAGTACAGAGACAAAAAAGTCAAAGAATAAAACCCGTTCCGCCTTGTTCGGCCCATCGAATTTTAGTGCACTATCCGGCAAATCGGGAGCAACGACGGGCATTTTCGTGTATAATTAGGCAGTGTTGCGCAGTGCGGCTCGGCTGCGGGTATGTATTGTTGGTTTTGGAAGCAGTATTGGAGATGACAATGAAACGCTGGGCACTATTTACGTTGGTTATGCTTGTCATGTCGGTTTGTTTTGTGAGCAGTCTTTCGGGTATCAGCGTCAACAACGCGATACCTCGCGCCGGGATCAATTCTTCACGTCCGGATTCCGGGCGCGCCGGCGACCCCCCTGCCGCCGACAGCGCATCCTATGCCGCACCGCAAGCTTATAACGCGGAGAAGCTGGACCCCAACAAGGTCGCTGCTGCTATCAGGGCGTTTCCGGGCCTGGAACAGCAGCTCATCGACGTCGGCAGAAGCAGCAGAAACGAGATCACACAATGGCTTCGGCCTGTCAGCAGCACGGCGGACAATCGCTCGAGATTGGCCCGCGAGGTGCAGAAACAAATCGAGGCAGAGCTTGTTTTCCTGCGCAAGGTCGCCAACGAAGAAGGCGCGAAAAAGACCGTCGCTGCAATCGACGGTCTTATGCTCGTTCGACAAAGCCGCCTGGAAAAACTGAGCGAGAAGATGGCCGAAGAGAACGACAAAGAAGACGAGCCGGAATCTGAGTCGGCGACGTCCGGCCGGGGACGCAGAAGCAGTACGGGCATTGGGACATCCGGCGGCCGGAGATCGAGAAGCGGCACGAGCGGGCAGGACACGAGTACCGAGGACGGCACGAGCAGTTCGAGCCGGCGGCGGTCACGCTGATTGCTCGATGATCAAGAAAAAATATGGCGAAGCGATTAGCAGGCAAGGTTGCGATAGTGACGGGGGCCAGTCGAGGAATCGGCAGGGCTATCAGTGTCGCTCTGGCTGAGGAGAGTGCAACGGTAGTATTAGCAGCACGCGACGTCGAGAAACTGCGGGAAACGGCCGAGAAAGTCGCCGCCGCGGGAGGCAACGCCGAGATTGTCGTTACAGAATTGACGGACGAAGATTCCATCGCAAATCTTGTCGCCGTCGTGATGAAGAAGTCTTCTCGGCTTGATATCCTGGTTAATAATGCAGGTGTAACGTACTCGGCGCCGCTGGAGCAGACGGCGACGGCGGATTGGGAAAGGTGTATGCAGGTCAATGCCAGGGCGCCTTTTATCCTATGCAGGCAGGCACTGCCGCTGCTGCGACGTGGAGAAGGTGGATGTATCGTCAATATCGCCTCGGTCGTAGGCGTTAAGGGGTATCCGCTGCAGAGCGCTTATACATCGTCGAAGCACGCATTGCGGGGAATGACGCTGTCGCTGGCCGAAGAATTGCGAGGCTCGAATGTCCGTGTTCACCTGGTTTGTCCGGGCGGCGTGGATACTGAAATGGTCGGTTCGGTTCGCCCCGATATCGATAAGACCGAGCTAATCGCGCCGGGCGAGATTGCCGAATTGGTGCTCTATCTGGTCACCCATAAAGGCAATGCCGTTGTCGATGAGCTCCATATTCGTCGTGCTGCCGCCGCGCCGTGGTTTGTCTGCTGAATCTCAGAGGCCACCCGGCCCGGCGAAACTGATGCGAAAGGATTCTTATGCGAGCGGTTATTCAGCGTGTTGCCCGGGCCCGGGTCGAGATCGAAGGCGGGATTGTCGGGCGGATCGGCAGAGGGTTGCTGGTCTATCTCGGCGTGGGTAAAGGCGACGGCGACAAAGATGCCGAGTTCATGGCCGAGAAGCTTGTGAACCTGAGGATCTTCGCCGACGATCAGGGCAAGATGAATCTCAGCGCGCGGGACATCGGCGGGGAGATTCTGCTGGTAAGCAATTTCACGCTTCACGGCGACTGTCGCAAAGGCCGTCGTCCGGGGTTCGAAGGCGCCGGCGATCCGGGTCCGGCTGAGCAGCTTTATGAGAAAGTCGCGGAGTTGATAGTTGACCACGGTGTTCCGGTAGCCAAAGGCGTCTTCGGCGGGTACATGCAGGTAACCAGCACAAACGACGGCCCCGTAACATTCCTGCTCGACAGCGGCAAATCGTTTTGAGCTGGCCTATCGTGGCCTATCGATTCGCCGTGGTTTGCTTATTTTCCCTGGCGTTGCGGACAAGGGTTATTATCAGCAGAACGGCCATTATCGCGACTATTACAAGGTTGACCTTCCAGAGCGGCATATCCGTCGCGGGGTGAAAGCCGGGTATGTTTGTTACGGCCTGCTTCCAGGTCTTCCAGCGGAGATTGAGGACGGCGAGATTCAGTACGCACAGCGCGGCGACAACCCAGCCGAGAATCTTCCAGCGTTTGCCCTGGTTACGAATACACAAGGCTGTGGCGATAACGAAGATGACGGCCGCCGCTGCCAAGGTTGCCGTGGCTGCGTCCCAGTCCTTTGCCGTCAGGGCGGTTGAGAGTATCCACGCGACTCCGCCGAAGATTCCGCCGCCGAAGGCTGCGGCAATTGCTGCCGGGGACATCTGCTGAGCGGCATGCTGTTGCTCAGTGGTGCGGGCGGATTCGTTTTGATCGGCTGCAGCGCCGCGCGACGGCGGCCCAATCGGCGGTTTGAGCAGTTCGTTCATTGCCGAGAGCGTGAAGTCTTCAGCCGGCGCCGCCTTGGCAAGCACTTCCTGGACGAAGGCCGAGACCTCGACCTTGAGCAGGGTTCGGGCCTTCGAGGCCCGCTGGATTAGTACCGGTTCGGAAACGTCGAAATCGGCGGCGAGGGCGGGGACGGCGGGGTCGTGGTGGTAGTAGAAGACCATCGCGTCGCGGTACTGCGGGGGGATGGATTCGAGCGACTGCCAGACGAGGGCCTGCCTTTCGGCGCTGACGGGTATCCCGTCAGGCTGGGATTCGCAAGTGCCGGCAGGCTGATCTTCGTCGCGGATGACGTCGAATCGCTGTTTTCGGACGGCCTTGTCGATTAAGTTGCGCGCGATTCGCGTAAGATACGGACGGAATGCTTCGATTTCCTTGAGTTGCGGCAGGGACCTGAAGGCCTTTGCGAAGGTTTGGCGGGCAAGATGCCTGCTGAGTGCGAAATCACCGGTTGCGCTGTAAGTGATCGAGCAGACCAAGGCTTGATAGCGCTCTATAATAGGTCGAAACGCGCCTTTATCGCCTGCAATAGCAGCCCGCAGCAACTCGATTTCGCCGGCAGTGTTGAGCATTCAGAAGAAGCCTTACCTATCATCGAGTATTGTACCGCCGATCCAGCCGGGTCGGGAATGAAAAAAACCGAGATTTTGCTGCACGGTCCGCCTGTCAGGAAACCTCATCGCACGCCAGGCCGAGGCGCTCCGTTATGTTGTCGAACTCATCGAGGGAATAGAACTCGATGATGATTTTACCTCTCTGCAGGTTCTTTCTTGTCTCGATTGTGACCTTTGTTCCGAGTTGGGCGCCGAGTTTGTCTTCAAGGTCCCGAATGTGGGCGGGCTTGGTTGCCGTGGGGGCTTTTGTACGGCCTGTATCGGCGAGGTATTTTCGAACAAGCCTCTCGACCTCGCGAACGCTGAGTCGCCCTGCCATAGCTCGGTTTGCGAGCTTGCGGCGAAGCTCATCGGTGGGCAGGCCGAGAATTGCGCGGGCATGACCCATGCTAAGCTGCCGGTCCGTCAGCATTTGCTTTATCTCGTCCGGCAAATCGAGCAGTCGCAAATAATTCGCAACGACGGAGCGGTCCTCGCCGAGCCTCTCGGCTGCCTCGGCCTGCGTCAATGAGAACGAACGAACGTAATTCTGGTAGGCCATAGCACGCTCGACAGGATTGAGATTGGCGCGGTGAATATTTTCGACGAGTGACCACTCGTGCATCTGTTCATCGGTGGCTCGGCGGACGAGGGCCGGTATGGTGGTCAGCGTAGCCATCTGTGCTGCCTTGAGGCGGCGTTCCCCTGCTATGAGTTCATAACCGGACCCGGCAGGGCGCACAACTATGGGTTGGACTATTCCGTTTGCTTTTATGGACTCAGCCAACTCAAGCAGTTCAGTCTCATCCCACACGGTTCTGGCTTGATGGGGATTGGGGGAGATAGCCGCAATTTCCACTTCTCGCAGAGAATCACGTAACTCCTTATCAGGAGGGAAGTTAGGACTATCAAGCGGCACGACTTGACCGTTCTGCGGTTGACGGCTGTTGTTAGTTATAGGACCTAAAAGGGATTGGAGCCCCCTGCCGAGATGGCGGGGTTTCTTGTGTGTTTGTTCGGTCATTAAATAACTCCTTTAGAATGTATGCACGGATTGCAAAACGGCTACACATTCGGGACCCATGAAAACGGTGGTCCGAATAATATTTCGGCATTTATAGTCGAAAAGCTACAGCATTCCAATAGTGAAAATGCGGTTTTTAGAAAAAATGTTCCACGTGAAACATCGAGGGTTTGAGAGATTGGGATTTTAGGGGCGGAGCCCTCCTGCCGGGGTGTTGATTTGGTATTGCACGGGGCTGCTCGGAGGGCTTTGAGTATTGGTAGGTCTGCGATACAGAGGATTCACAAATGCCTTGCGACAGGGGATTACGCATGACGGGCAGGGCAGAGCGTTGTGGTGGGATTGGTTTTATTGTGGGCGACTGCGGCGTAGGGTGGAATGCTGCCGATTGATCCGCCGGGTGGTGCGGGCGGATTGGCGGCTCGGCTATTTTGGTCGAGAGTGGTTTGTAGGGAAACTGGGGAATTGGAACAAGCATTGTGGAAGCTGCGGGTTGCCAGCTGCGAAACTGCGGGTGTTATGGCTGAGTTACAGGAAAGCAGGTAACGAATACGGGGGCAGGTTAGTAGCAGAGGGATCGTGTTTCACGTGAAACATTATGACTTAGACGGCGGGCGTGGCTCATAGCCTGGCGAGGCGTATGCGAATGTTCCACGTGGAACGCAGCAGGGCAGCGACTCGTCCTTTGTAATTGACAAGTTGCAATTGAGGCTCATTTTCGTTTCACTAAGGGGGGTGGTGGAATAGACTCCTCGGTAGCGCTCGGGGTGACAATGCGAAGCATTGTCAGTTTTTGGTTCTTAGTTTTTAGTTGGGCGCAAGTCGCCTCTATGGGACAGACTTAGCGATCTGTTTGGAATGGTTTCCTCTTGGGGGCAAGCTGCTCTTTGGGTGACTATAATGCTGCGTTCGCCGTGACAAGAGATAAGCGGCGGAGTTAAACAGGGGTTATGAAATTGCCCCCCTGCTTGCAGATTGGTGTGCAGGCTTGGTAACAGCAGGGAGTCGGTTCGCTCGTTCTTGACAGTAAGCTGCACAGGGGATTAGCGGCTGTGCGTGTTTGTTATGTGGACACCTATATTCTACTGTTGTTTGGGGGTGGTGGGGGGCGAAGAGGGGGATGTGTTTGGCTGCCAGTCGATTATCAGAGTTGTTGTGTTGTCGTGACCGCCGGCGTTATTGGCCTGGTGTATGAGTGCCTTTGCGGCCTGTTCGGGTTCGGGATTGGCTTTGAGGATCTTTTTGATTTGGGCTTCGTCGAGCATGTCGGTGAGGCCGTCTGTGCAGAGGAGTATTCTGTCGCCCTTTTTCAGGGCAAATGATCGGATATACGAACGCGCACTTTCCTGCATTCCGGCGTATTGTGTGATCTGGCCCTGGGCATGGTGGTTTTCGGCTTCTTCGGGTTTGAGTTTGCCTTGCTCTATGAGTTCGGAGACGACGGAGTGGTCGCGTGTGATCTGGCGGAAACGGTTGTTGCGGAGCAGATATGCCCGGCTGTCGCCGAGGTTTGCGACGAAGCAGCGGCGTTTTCGGATGAGGGTGATGACGATTGTCGCGCCCATGTCCTTATAGCCTGTTTCGCTTGTGCCTTCGAGGTTTAGCTGACGGCTCTGTTCTGCGATTGCGTGTTTCAGGATTTTTCTGATTGTTGCAGGGGCGCCGACTTTGAGGCGGTCGAGGGCGTTTTCTATCATGACGGGCAGGTCTTCCGAGATGATTTTGGAGGCGAGTGCGCCGCCTCGGTGGCCTCCCATGCCGTCGGAAATTAAGAATATTGGAACGTGGGGGTCCGCGAAGAGTGCGTCTTGGTTTTCATCGCGGACCATTCCGACGTGTGTTTGTGCGGCCCATCGGAATTGGGCGGATTGGCAGGATATGTCAATGTCGGCTTGCAGCAATGTCAACACCTAATATTATAGGACGTTAGACAAGGGTCTGTTCGCACCATGGGCAATATGTCCAGAAGTTAGTATCGACCGACCAGCCGCATTTGTTGCAAATTTCAGGAAATGGCGTTACCTGCCAGGGTGTTCGGATTTTTCTGTGGCACCAGGGGCAGTATCGCATGAATCGCATTATCTTGCCGTTGCAGTACTTGCAATTGGCGTGGTATTTTGCACCGGAGGTGGTCTTTACGGCGGGGGAGTCGAAACCGGGGCTGTAGCACCATGGGCAGTAATGCCATTCTGGCAGGACGCCCTTGCCGCACCAAGGGCAGGCGTGAGTGAATTGGGTGGTTGCGTCGAATTTGTTTCGACTGCTGCCGCACCAGGGACATACAGCCATAGTCTCTGCTATTGGCTCGCCGCAATCGGCGCAGTTGTGGTCGGAGGTGAGTATGATCCGGTATCGTTTTAGAAATGCCAGGCGTCTGGTCTTTTGCCAGTTGAGCCGCTTGCCGTTGGCGGACTTTAGTACTGAAGGCGTCTTCAACTTTTTCGGCAGGGCCTCGAGGAATTCGGCGAGCATCCTGTCGGCATTTGGGAATCTCTTTTCCGGCTGGATGGCGAGTGCCTGCTTGAGGAATTTTATGAAAGCGAGATTGGTCTTCTGGCGGAGACGTTTGTATCCTTTTGGGGGCCAGTGGAAGGGCCATTTGGGCAGGACACCGGTTAGATACTCGTATAGTATCAAAGCGACGGCGAAGCAATCGCTTCGGTAGGTCGGTCTGCCATAGGCTTGTTCGGGAGCGACGTAGCCGGGAGTGCCGAAATCATCGACGGTTCCCATTCTGCCGGTTACCTTCAGTCCGATGCCGAAATCTCCGAGTGCGGCCCTGCCGTTGGGAAAGAGGAAGATATTGCCCGGCGTTACATCGCAGTGGACCATTTTCTTTCGGTGAGCGTATGCCAGGCCGTCGAGGACCTGCGTTATTATGGCTATTATTCTCTTGGGTGACATCGGAGTCGAGCAATCGGCGAGTGTTCCGACCGACAACTCAGTAGCAAGGACGGCATGGCCGTTGATTATGTCGGCGTTCTTGACGGGCATTATGTGCGGATGGCGCAGCTTGGCGACGAGGCGGACTTCGCGGAGGACGGCCTGGTTGTCTCTCTGGCCGTTTACGCCTATCAGCGGTATCTTCAATGCGACCCAGATTCCTTCGACGCAGTCCCTTGCCTTCCATACCTCAGAGCTTCCTCCCTGGCCCAGGCATTTTGCGAGGCGGTACTTGCCGAGTCGGCGGCCTCGCGTGAGGCGCCGGGGCCTTTTGCGCGAGAGAGGTTTTGCAGTTTTGTCCTTCGGCTGAGTCATCCGGTTAGCTCTTTAATCATCAAGAAAACAGGCCATGCTGCGGCGCATATAATAGCAGGAATTTTGAAGATGGCATTTAAGAAATTGCGGATTTAGAGAAAAAGTTTTTTGTTTTCGCCGCCGGCCTTCGCGTGGGTGTGTTTGGGCGACAGTAGGGCGGTTGTGTTTCTTGCCGGTACGGTCAGTGTATGGTCGAGGAGCAGGAAGTCTTGCCTTGCTTTTCGAGGTATCTCTGGTGGTATTCTTCTGCCTGGTGGAATTCGCCGGCGGGGAGGACCTGTGTTACGATCGGCTTTTTGAAGGCGCGGGTCTTCCGGAGTTTCTTGATTGAGGCCAGGGCGGCGTCTTTCTGCTGTTCGGTGTGGCAGAAGACCGCCGAGCGGTATTGTGTTCCGACGTCGGGGCCCTGGCGGTTAAGGGTCGTGGGGTCGTGTATCTTCCAGAAGATATCGAGAAGCTGTTCGAATGAGACTTTGTTGGGGTCGAAGGTGATTTCGACGGCCTCTGCGTGGCCTGTTTTGTCGGTGCATACCTGTTTGTACGTGGGGTAAGGGCTGGTTCCGCCGGTGTACCCGACCCTTGTATCGACGACTCCTTCGACGGCTCGGAATGAAGCTTCGACCCCCCAGAAGCACCCTGCGGCGAATGTTGCCTTCTGGTATTGGGTTTTTTCCGGCGGCGCAGGCGTTTGAGGTTGAGAGGAAGCGAGGCTGTTTGGGCCGTCTATGGGGGTTTGCGTATTCTTTGAATCGGTCATTTTATCCGGGTCTTGCCAGACGCATCCGGTTTTTTGTGCGGTTATCATCAATACTGCAAGCAAAGTGATAGCCGTTTTCGACATAATGGTCAATTCTTTCATATTGTGCGAACGATTACCAGAGAAAATACGCCGGAAACGAGGCTCAGGTTCGGCAAAAGCGGTAATGCGGGGCGGATAGGTGTTGAGGTTTGTATTGGCCGGCGTGCAAATATGGCTTGACGCTTGTCCGGGCAGGTGGTACAGTGCTTCGTTCCGTTTTGCCGTTTATTCTGGAGTTATCGTTGTGGAAACGGCTATTGCAAAAGCCGGGGCCTTGATCGAGGCTATGGAGTATATCCGGGGCTTTGCCGGGCGGATCGTTGTGGTCAAGCTCGGCGGGAGCATTCTGGACGATACTTCCCTGCAGAAGAAGCTGTTGACCGATATTGCGTTCATGGCTACGGTCGGGATACGCCCCGTTATCGTGCACGGGGGGGGCAAGGCTATTAGTCGTGCGATGAACGATGCCGGGATCGAGCCGGTATGGGTGCAGGGGCGCCGCTATACCGATGAGCGGGTTCTGGCGATAGCCGAGCATACTCTTGTGAACAGCATCAATACCCCGATTTGCGATATGCTGACTGAGTTGGGGTGCGAGCCGATGGGCCTGCACTCTTTGAGCAGTTGCGTGCTCTTCGCCGAGTTGATACGGCTTGCCGGCGAGGACGGGCGGAAGCTGGATGTCGGATTGGTGGGCAAGGTTACGAAGGTCAACGGACAGTTGCTCAAGAAGCTCTGCGCCGACGGGACGATACCCGTGATCGCATCGGTAGCGAAGGACAAGGCCGGGGGCAAGCTGAACGTCAACGCCGACAGTGCCGCGGGGATGGTGGCCGCCGAGGTCGAGGCCGAGAAGCTGGTAATGGTAAGCGATACTCACGGGATAAGGCGTGACATCAACGACCCGGACAGTTGGGTATCGAGTTTGAACGAGCGGCAGATCAAGGAGATGATCGACGCAGGAATTATCACCGACGCGATGTTCCCGAAGGTCGAGGCGTGCCTGGCCGCTCTTTCGGCGGGGGTGAGAAAGGCGCATATTATCGACGGGCGGATTGCTCATTCGCTGCTGTTGGAGATTTATACGGACAAGGGTATCGGGACGGAGATAATAAAGGACTGACCGCAGAGCCCGGTGAAGACGCATAGAAGAAGAATGATATCAAGAAAGACTCCGCGATCCCTGCGGCAGGTGTAAGGATATAAGGTTATGACAACACAGGAGACTATCGAATTGTTTGACAAGTATGTTATTGCCAATTACGGTCGGCTGGCTCGGGTAATCGTTCGGGGTCAGGGCTGCTACCTTTACGATGCCGAGGGCAATAAGATACTGGACATGTTCCCGGGTTGGGCCGTGAGCGGTACGGGTCATTGTCATCCGAAGGTGGTTGAGGCGATTCGCGAACAGGCCGGCGAGCTTCTTCATATCGACAATACATTCTATTCCGAGCCCCAGGGCCGGCTCGCGCAGCTTTTGAGCGAGCGGGCTTTCGGGGGCAAGTGCTTCTTTTGCAACAGCGGGGCCGAGGCGAATGAGGCTGCTTTGAAACTGGCGCGTCTGCACACCGCCAAGGAGAAGTACAAATTCATCACAGCCGAAGGCAGCTTTCACGGAAGGACGTTTGCAACGGTTACCGCGACGGCCCAGCCGAAATATCACGAGGGGTTTATGCCGCTGCTGCCGGGTTTTGTGTATATCCCGTTCAACGATGTCGATGCGTTGGAATCGGCGTTCAGCGATGAGGTGGCGGCTGTTATGGTCGAGCCGATCCAGGGCGAGGGCGGCATCAATATCGCGACGGGAGAATTCCTCGGCGCGATTCGGGAGCTTTGCGACCGGAATGGGGCGGTGATGATCCTGGACGAGGTTCAGACCGGTATCGGGCGGACCGGTAAGTGGTTCGGGTACCAGCACTACGATGTCGAGCCTGATATTATCACGATGGCCAAGGCCCTCGGAGGCGGGACGGCTATCGGTGCGATGATGGCCAGGAGTGAAATAGCCGCTTCGCTTGTTCCAGGCAAACACGCCTCTACTTTCGGCGGCAACTGTCTTGCGTGTGCTGCTGGGATTGCGGTTATCGAGGCGATCGAAGAGGACGGCCTGCTGGGTCATGCGGCCGAGCTTGGCGAATACACGATGGAGAAACTGCGACGGCTGAAGGACAAGCACCATATCATAGACAGCGTTCGCGGGATCGGGCTTATGATCGGGGTCCAATTGACCCGGCCCGGAGCGAAGATAGTGGATAAGTGCCTTGAGAAGAAGCTGCGTATTAACTGCACGCACGAGAGCGTTCTGCGGTTTATGCCGCCGATGATTGCGACGAAAGAGCAAATTGACGAGGCTATCGAGATTCTCGACGGCGTTTTAGGCGAGGGCGAGTGATGCAGAAAGATTTTCTTTCGATAATTGATTGTCCGGCGGAGCTGCTGGAAGAATTGCTGGAGCTGGCTGCAAGCTTGAAGAGCCTGTACAAGGGCGGCAGCAGGGACCTTTGCCTTGCGGGTAAGGTTCTCGCGATGCTCTTCGAGAAGCCGAGCCTGCGGACACGAATCAGCTTTCACGTTGGGATGACGGATCTCGGCGGCGAGGCGATTTATGTCAAGCCTGAAGATATCGGCGGCATCGGCAAACGAGAGCCTATCAAGGATATGGGCAGGGTTTTCAGCAGGTACGTCGATGGGATTATGGCCAGGACTTTCGACCATGATACCGTTATCGGCCTTGCCGAGCATTCGAGCGTTCCGGTAATTAACGCGCTTACGGACTGGTCGCATCCGTGCCAGGCGATGGCGGATGTGCTGACTATCAAAGAGCATCTCGGGCGAATCGAGGGTGTCAGGCTGACTTATGTCGGCGACGGCAATAACGTTGCGCGGTCGCTTGCCTTCGCCAGCAGCAAGTTCGGGATGAAGATGATTGTGGCGGCGCCTGCGGGTTACGAATTGGACAGCCAGACGATCGAGCGAGCCAATGGCGTCAGGGCGGGCAGCGTCGAGCAGAGCAATGACCCGCGGTCGGCTGTGAGCCAGGCGGACGTGATATATACGGATACCTGGGTGAGTATGGGCCAGGAGGACGAGAAGGCCAAGCGCGTTGCGGATTTCGAAGGTTTCCAGGTCAATGCCGATCTGGTCGGTGCGGCCCCGAAAGGGGTGAAGATAATGCACTGCCTGCCGGCAAAGCGCGGCTACGAGATTACCGACGAAGTGACGGAGATGGCCGATTCGATCATCTTCGACCAGGCCGAGAACCGGCTGCATTTTCAGAGAGCGCTGCTCAAGAAGCTGATGGCGTAGGCAGGGAGGTGAAGGCCAGATTCGGATATCGGAATCCTCAGCAGCAGACGTTGAGGGTCATCAGCTAAATAAAGCCGGACT
>JAFGCD010000127.1 GCA_016932835.1 Sedimentisphaerales bacterium | reverse complement strand
TTTCTGTTGAATGATCCGTAAATCAAAAACATTAGGATACGCCGCTTTCATCATCCTGCCATCCACAACTTTCGGTTATACCTCGAAGCAGAAGCGATATGCCCAGATAGTCGGTTCCACCAGCTACAAGTTCGGCCGGCTCCTGGCCGACACCTGGTGCGTCGCCTTTGTATTCCCCAAAACCAAGGAAATCGATTATCCCATCACAGAAAGGACGTACAGAGAAATAGAGCAAAACCCACACAATATTGCTCCCGGGATGCAGAAAGAAATTCAGAAGCTCAAAGGTCAATATCAATTCTTCCACTGGCACCTCGAATTCCCTGGCGTCTTCAGGATACCTACTGAAGATGAATCCCCCGAGAATGAACAGGCAGGCTGGTCCGGCGGTTTCGATTGCGTTTTGGGGAATCCTCCGTGGGAACTCAAGGAGCTTAAGGAACAGGAGTGGTTTGCTGCGACACGACCTGACATAGCCCAGGCAAGAACAGGGGCTATTCGTAAGCGGATGATTGCAGAACTTGCCAGCATAGACCCATCACTATTCAAAGATTTTGCAGTTGAGAAGCGAGTCATCGATAGTACACGGCATCTGATAAGAGAGTCTGGAGCTTATCCGCATTGCGGCAGGGGTAGAATCAACACATATGCGGTCTTCGCCGAACTCAAACGGGCGATCGTATCATCAAACGGATACGTGGGCTGCGTGATCCCTTCCGGCATTGCCACCGACGATACAACTAAGCTGTTCTTCCAGAGCCTAATGGACGTCGGTTGCCTCGCCAGTCTATATAGCTTTGAGAACGAGGAGTTCATTTTCCCCGGAGTCCATCACGCGACCAAATTCTGCCTGTTGACTATGTGTGGGGGGCAGCCAGGCATGAAAGCTGACTTTGTGTTTTTTGCAAGGCACGTTGCACACCTTGCTGAGAAGGATTTCCACTTTCGCCTAACGGCCGAGGATGTACGACTTCTTAATCCAAACACTCGAACCTGTCCCATATTTCGATCATCAAAGGATGCGGACATATGCAAATATGTGTACAAACGAATTCCTGTTCTCATAAGGGAAGGTGGTCCCCGAAACAACGTATGGGGGCTTCAAATTAGACGCATCTTCAACATGGGAATACCAGAAGTGGTAGAGAAGTGCACAGGGGATCCGGCTGATCGACCAAGTGAGTTTCTTCCGATGTATGAATCAAAGATGATTCATCAATTCGATCATCGCTTTGGGACATATGTCGGACAGACACGTGCTCAGGCAAACCAGGGTAAACTACCCGAGTTGAGTAATGAGCAGCACCGTGATCCGGGTCTTTGTGCTATCCCAAGATTCTACATGAAACGGTCCGAGGTTGGCGAAAAACTGAATTCACTGTGGGATCGCGGATGGTTGATCACATGGCGGGATGTGACGAGCTCTGTGGTTCTTAGAACGGCGGTCTCGGCCGTTATCCCATTTGCTGCCACAGACTTCACTCTGCGAGTAGGCTTTCCCCAAGGGCACGAACGGCTCGCAGGGGTAGTCCTACCCGCCAATATGAATTCATACTGCTTCGACTACCTGGTTCGTCAGATGCTAGGCGGCATGCACCTTTCAGACTACATTCTCAAGCAATTACCTGTGTTCGAACCGGAAGCTTACTCGCAGACTGCTCCATGGGCCACCCAGCGTCTCGCAGATTGGGTGCATGCGCGAGCACTCGAACTCACCTACAGTGCATGGGACGTAAGATCTTTCGCCGTCGACTGTGGCTATGATGGCCCACCATTCATCTGGGATGAGGAGCGCAGATTCGGAATCCGAGTAGAACTGGACGCCGCCTATTTCCATTTGTACCTGGGCACAAAAGAATACTGGGAAGCTGACGGCACCAAAGAGTTGATCGAGTATTTCCCGACGCCTCGCGACGCTGTGTGCTACATTATGGATTCTTTCCGGATCCTGAGGGAACGCGATGAGGCTAATCACGGTAACTACCGCACAAAGGAAGCGATACTGCAAATCTACGACAAGATGGCCGAAGCCATCAAAACCGGCCAACCGTACCAAACCATCCTCGATCCACCCCCCGGCCCCCCAGCCGATGAAAACGGCAACTTCCTCCCGCTGCCCAAATGGCTTCCCGGCCAGCCCAGACCCGCCACCTGGCCACCCCACATCCACGCGCCAAAAGGTACGCACCTCACAACGGGGCTGAACTCGGGGGAATGGAACCATGGCTGAAAACACTTCCAAGATTGAACATGTAATCCCACACATAGGGCTTGCGACAATACCGCTGTATCCTCCAGCAGACAAGCTGTATAGCTTGTTGCTAAAGTGTCAAGAGATAGAACGATTGAAGACTCTGCTACACTTGGGGGCCCTGTCAGAGGCCTTGCCGGGGGCGCGACACGCACGATGGGACTACACTGTATCATTGCTGTACTATGCTCAGGCCCTCAAGTTAAGAGGAATGAACAGCGCCTTCACACTCGGGATAACGGAGTTTAGTTCAGCCCAGGCCGCTCTGCAAACCATCGCCCTTTGCTGGAACATAGGGCACTTGCCTGGTACGTTTCTTGTTGAGAAAGGCGTTTATAGATGGTTGTATGAAACGAACAAGGAGAACCCGGCTAACAAGCTCAAATGGCCAAGGAAAAAACACAGTAATGTCCCACTTGTCAGGAAGGAGGCAAACCGGCTTTTACGCGAGCAAGACTACTTGGGTCTCGCTCGCGTTCTTGCAGTAATCAAGTTGCTCTCTATGCTTAACGACACTGATAGCGAATTGCGTAACCTCGTGCTTGACTTTGCTGCTCCATTTCTTCTGTCCTATGAGGGGGGCGATTCAAAACAATGGTTCAAGCTGAGTAGGGCATTCACCATCGTACGGCATCTGGCATATCTAACACTCGACATATCGCTTGCCGGCCTGGAATGGTGTCCTTCGATACCTTCGCTTCTCCGCCAGGAGATTGACCGTGAAGGCACTGACCTTCAGGAGCTCTCAGATCGCATTGGTGAGGTTCTTTCACCTATAGAACGACTGGTATACGCATCCTTATATCATCGGGACACGGCTCGCAAAGAAGCGGCAATTGTAGCTGATTGGGTCTATGGAAAGCTGAAGCAAAGCAACAATGCCAAAAACAGAATATCCTCCTGGATGAAAAAGGGAGCTTTACGAGATCTCCGTATAGGAAATAGGCCACCCTCCGGTTCTGTCGTGATAGCGGGTTCAATACGCCTTAGAACACACTTTGTTGGGACTAATCTTTCACCGGCGGAGATAGAGTTGTCATTGCGCCGAAAGAATTTTATGTACCCGCTGGCTTTGAATTACCAAGCATGGAATTCAGAGGCTATGATTGAGCCTGATGAACTCATAATTGACGGCATTGTCGCAGGAACAGCGACGTCCAGCGACATTGGGCGGTTGCTCTCTTGGATGATCAGGCAATTCGAATCCCCAGATGCGGGAGCAGATGACACTTATGAGCTTCTCCGGAAGGCAGATTTTGAGAACACGTACGTATTACTCGTCAAACGGGCCTTCGAACTCGCCTTTCCGGGAAAGACTGCAACTATAGAACCGTGGCCCCTATCTCGTTTTGGACTCTTTGCGGAAAGTCCACCGGAAGGATCGAGAGGGTGCGTATGGGCATGTGATGGAAAACTTGCAGATCAAATAAGCAAGCACATTGTACGGGATAGGAGCAGGACAATACCGACAGTCTTGAAAGACCGATATGCCGAACTATTGGGAATACGTGCACTGCGCAACCACCTTCGGTCTAAATGGAGAGACAAGAGGCTTCGTCAACGGTGCCTCTTGGTGACTGCATCCGTTCGCTTCCGTGATAGCGAAAGAGACTTGATTGAGTTTGACGGGGGTATCGCGGTTGTTTCATCAAGAGGAGGGTATATTACGTGGTATGGATTGGAGTCGAAGCGAGGTAGCGGAGATCCCTTTAGCTCGCTGAAAAACCGGCTGGAGGATTTAGGGTTGCCGACAGACGTACACAAACTGTCAGCGCGACATGCATTCGCGAAGCTCACATTGTAGCGTTGACAGCGTAAACGGATAGAGAATGGAAACGAAAAATGGAACAGCCGCGTTTGTTTTATGTGTCAATGGCTCGTGCAAAGGAACAATTGTATCTATTCCACGCTTACAAGAGACCCCGCGACATATCATACGGCGATGACTTGATGGACAAGCCTCGATCAAGGTTTCTTGACGCCATAGGACGAAAGAGTGAGTGGAAAAAGCCGTAGGACCATCACAGTGTAGTGGTCAGTACTTGATCTGACATTCACGCCACATGGGCGACTGTCTGTACGGTCTGATTCAGTATCTTGTCTTTGGCCAACGGCAGGCTGTCCAGGAACGTTTGCATTGGGGTCTTGCCGAAGCAGTATTTCCCACTGTGTGGCCGTGACTGATTGTATTGCTGCAGCCAAGTATCGAGATCGGCCTGGAGTTCGTCAAGTGTGTGATAGATCTTCTTGCGGAAGGCAACCTGATAGAACTCTTGCAAGAGGGTCTTGTGGAAGCGTTCGCAGATGCCGTTGGATTGCGGACTGCGTGCCTTGGTCCGCGAGTGATCGATATCCTCGACGGCCAGATAGAGCTGGTACTCGTGATGTTCGCGAGCGCCGCAGTACTCGGTCCCACGATCCGTGAGCACACGCAACAGCGGGATGTCATGGGCCTCGAAGAAGGGCAGGACCCGATCATTGAGCATGTCGGCGGCGACCAGAGCATTCTTGCGGTCGTAGAGCTTGGCCGAAGCGACCTTGGAGTACGTGTCGATGAACGTTTGCTGGTAGATGCGTCCAACGCCCTTGAGCGTACCGACATAGAACGTATCCTGGGCCCCCAGATAGCCTGGGTGCTCGGTTTCGATCTCGCCCTGGGCCTGCTTCTGGTCCTTGGCCTTCTCCAGAGCGATGATTTGGCCTTCGGTGAGAATCAGCCCGTCTTGAGCGACTTTGGCCTCCAGGGCCTTGAGACGCAGCTTGAACGTCTGGAGGTCGTGACGAAGCCAGACGCTGCGGACGCCGCCGGGAGAGATGAACAGGTTGCGCTTGCGCAGTTCGTTGGAGACCCGCACTTGTCCGTAGGCGGGCTGTTCGAAGGCCAGATGCAGCACGGCCTCTTCGATCTCGGGGGCGACCCGATTCTTGACGATAGGCTTGCGTTTGGAGATTTCCCGCAGGGCTTCTTCTCCGCCGGTTTCATAGAGTTCCTGAAAGCGATAGAAGCTGTCTCGGGAATAGCCCAGGATCTTGCAGGCCCGCGAGACGTTGCCGAGTTGGCGGGCCAGTTCGAGCAGGCCCACCTTGTTCTTGATGATCTTCTGTTCGGTCGTCATGTCTGACACTCCTT
>JAFGCD010000126.1 GCA_016932835.1 Sedimentisphaerales bacterium | reverse complement strand
TGTGCAGAATACTTATACTTACGAGCCGTTCGGTGAAATGTTGGCCACAGAGGTCACAGAGACCACAGAGAATCCGTTCAAGTTCACAGGCCAGTACTTCGATTCGGAGATAGACGAATACTACCTCCGCGTCCGCCTGTCCCTTAGGGGCCAGTACAACGCTGCTTCTGACCGAAAATCAATCCTCACCCCGCTCCGAGGAGCACTTTGGCACCCTTGCCTTGTTGGATTAACGGTACGTATTTCTCCAATTCATGGAGCGTTTTGCCGTCCGTAAGGTCAATTGTCCGCTTTTTTTCATGGGCCATATACGCCGCCATAATCAGCGTTGTAATGCTCCTGCCGTACTCGAAGTTCAGCAGCGCATCGTGACCTTTTTCAAAAGCCGCCGCTGCGTCACGCCATTCATCGATATACCCGTAAAGGCTCGGCTCGTTGTGCTGGAGTATAAGCGCCCCGCGCGTCGCTTGCGCCTTCTCCAGCGCAAGCTCGCTGTCGGCAACCGCCGAGGCGGCAGTATCGCTTATGAACATCGCACCTGGCGACTGCAGTGAATTGATGCTGTAAGAATATCCAGGCCCGATCGCCTCCATCAACAGCCGCAAACCGGGCGCATCGTACATCCACGAATTTGTTGCCTGCGCAATGCTCACAACACCCGTCTCCGGGTCCCTGAATTCGATAGTGACCAGCGAATAATCCTCGGCGGGCGTTTGTGAGTAGTCCACGCCTCGTTCCCGCAACTTGCTTATCCAAGGCTCCTTACCCCATTTCAAAAGCGCCATCTCGGCCGTAACCGATATGGGCTGGAGGTAGTCTGGTGGTTTGCCGACGGGCGTGAGCATATACATACCGACGGCGATACTGTGACAGCCCATATCGCAGCACACGCCCCCGCCCTGTCGAGTAGGGTCCCAGAACCACGGTTCATGCGGTCCGCCGTGCTCTTCGGCGCTGCGGGTCAAGTGAACAGCTCCCATGCTCTGTTCGACCGACGCCAACTGACTCCGGGCCTCAACTATTCCGGGCATGTGAAGCTGGTTCTCAAAATATGCCGTCGGCACATGCAGGGCCTTGGCTATCCGTACGAATATATCTGCCTCCTGCAGGTTCCTGGCCAGCGGCTTTTCGCAGATGATGCCCTTCAGCTTCGCCCCGTTTTCGACCGCTCGTGCAATGTCTCGCATGATCTCAAGCCGGGCGAAGTTCGGGGCGAAGATTGCCACCACATCAACCGCTTCACACAATTGTTCGACCGTCGAGAATACTCTTGTATTGCCCAGACCTTCGTTCCTGGCATATCTCGCCAGTTTCTGCGCGCCCTCGGGCGCGCAGACGCCTGTAAATCTGACATCGCGGACGGAACACAATGATTTGGCATGAAAAGTCGCTACAAAGCCGGCCCCAACCATTCCTATCTTAAGCATCTTAAGACTCCTTTCGATTAGCGAGTAAGCCAGAATTTAGCAGAAAGCCGGGCGCAGAACAACCGGAAATTGCATATTAGCGCTGCACGTCTCGCAGGTGTATCTAATAAAAACTTATCTGGCCGAGGATTTTCTGTTCGGGTGTGAATCCGGGCGGTGCTTTCGGGGAATTGCATGTATTCTTGTGTTTGTTGAATTGCCGCCTTGGCGAGTATTGCCTGAGAGATGCTTGTTATGTGAATGGCCTGACCTTCGTTTGTTCCTTCTGGGCTGGTTCTTTTCCGGGATGCCTCCGGAGAGAAGGAAAAGGGCCTTTTCGCAGGCTGCTTTAGTGGTTCGGTCGCGATGTTTCAATCCATCGTTGAGGATTTGCGAAGCGAGTTTTGCCATTCTGCCTTTCATGTTCCTTATTCCGTAGGCAGCGGCCTTCTTGGCGGTTCTGGGGTACCTGCCGAAGAGAGCATCCTTGAGTATTTCGAGACCGTCCTCCTGCATCCAGGAAAGGTTGTGTGCGGCTTTTCTCGCTGTTGAGATATCATCGGAATGGAGCTTCTTTTTAAGTTCGGCCAGAAGCTCAACCGCCGCGGCGTGTTTCTGTTCGTCTGTAAGCTGCTCTCGTTCGGACGCCATCAAATCACTCCTTTGAAACAGGGCCAACACAACTCCCTTTGAATCTGCCGCTATTTTGGCACAGGAGCAATAGGCTTGCAAGAAAAAAATCAGCCTTTCCGGAAGTTTAAGGCGCTTAGTATTTCTATGACAGCAGGCCGCCGGCTGTGTGGATTACACCGTTGAAATAGAGTTGGACATTAGCGTTGACGAGCCTTTTGCGGTCCTTGCAGTATTCGTCGAACAGGTCCCGCCAAAGGAGCTTGCCCGTTTTGGCGTCGATTGCGGCTGCGCAGTCGCGAAGTATCTGGCTGATGAGCCGATCGTCCTTGTACTCCGCTGCGATGGGATTGCCGTGTGCGGATGCTTTGGTCGGTTCGCCGTATGACCAGACCGCTCGGCCTGCATTCTTGTCGAGGGCGACGACGCTTGCCCTGCAAATAACCGGCTGCATCCTAATGGTAATACAGCGTCATTTTCAAGATAGTATGTGGAGATAAAGGCCGAGGCCGAGCGGACGCGGCTCCGATAATATTATCCATATCTGTGTGTTATCAAGGCAGGAACGCGATGGGTGAGAAAATGTTTGGCAGAAACCAGATTTTGACTGGTTTTGTGCTATATGTCACGGCTGATTTTAACGAAAAGATATGTGCGACAAAACTCGCTGGTTGCGGGAGTTGTTGCCGATAGCGGCAACTTCAGGCCGAAACCGGATTTGTCGGTTATTTAAGTTGATAGTTTAATAGAGAAATGACCAGGGACGTCGGAGACTGGCGAGAGACAATATTTTGGAGAAACAAAATGCCTTCAACCGTAGTTGTAAAGCCGCGTATGAATATGCCTGCAATCAAGGCGAAAGCCCAGGCTTATGGAATATCGCCCGGCAGAATGAAAAAGGCCGATCTCATTCACCAAATTCAATTGGCAGAGGGATGCACAGCCTGCTATGGCAGCGGCAGCCAGGATTGTCCCTGGACGGATTGCTGCTTTCGCGAAGATTGCCTGAAAATCAAGTGATTATGCCCGTGCGGGCAGGATGGTGCCGCCGTTTTGCATGGGTGCGAAATAGCGCAAATATGCCTGATTGCCGGGCCATGACGGCTATTGGTATATATGTGAGAATAGGTATTTTAGGGAGCATGCGAAATTACCCGATTCAAGGCGTAAGGGGGCGGCGAGAGCGTTGAAATTCGTAATTATTTTGGTTGACATGGTTTTGCATCACCTGTAGCATAGGTTGGATGTATTGGTGTATTCTCCTTCTCCCTCGGAGTTTACCCCCTAATTAGAATAACGAGGGAGTCTGAATTGCAGGCTTGTTGTTTTGAAGCCTAAGGAGACGATAAATTGGCTAACGGTAAAGTAAAATGGTTCAATGACAGAAAAGGGTTCGGTTTTATCGTTCCCGATGAGGGTGGTGAGGATTTGTTCGTGCATCACTCGAATATTGTTGGGGAGGGTTTTCGGTCTTTGTATGACGGTCAGGCCGTAGAGTATGATGTTGCCGAGGGCAAAAAAGGGCCCGAGGCGACGAATGTCAGACCTCAGGCTTAGATTTCTGTTATTGTCGGTTCTTGAAGGACCAAAGCCCTGCCGGCCGGCAGGGCTTTTTTTGTTTGACTATGCGCCGTATTTGGCGTAGCTTTCTTCAGTTACTCAGGCTGTTTGTCGTGTGTTTGGTTTCATGGAGATAACGATGCGTAGTTTGAGATTATTGCTATTGTCTGTTTTCATGGGTGTGGTAGTGTGCGGGTGCGGCAACGGGGGGGCTGAGGACGGGCGGACGGAAAAGAAAAGCGGCGAGCAAAAAGCTGAAAATGGAAAGGAATCCGCAATGGGATTGTCGTTGAAGTGGCTTGGTCATGCGAGTTTCAGAATAACTGATGAAAATACGGTTATATATATCGATCCCTGGAAGTTGAAGGATCAGCCGGGTGATGGAAATCTGGTTCTTGTGAGCCATAGTCATGCGGATCATTACTCGCCGGAGGACGTTAACAAGGTTAGCGCCCCCGGGGCTGTCCTCATTGCTCCGAATGATGTTATCGGCAAAGCCTGTGGCGGCGGCCAGGCGATCATGCCGGGATTGACGGTCGAATTCGGGGGCGTTGTCGTCAAGGGAGTGGCGGCGTATAATCCGAACAAGCAGTTTCATCCGAAGGCGAATCAGTGGGTTGGTTTCATAATCGAGATCGGCGGAAAGCGGATATATTACGCGGGCGATACCGATATTACCGACGAGATGAAGGCGGTGCACAACATCGATGTGGCGCTGCTGCCTGTGGGCGGAAAATATACCATGAATGCCGAAGAGGCTGCCGAGGCTGTCGGGTATATCGAGCCCAAGCTTGCCGTGCCTTATCACTGGGGTGACATCATCGGCAGCGAGGCGGACGCTGAGAGCTTTGCGGACAAGGCCGGCTGCGAGGTGAAGGTGCTCAAGCCGGGCGAATTCATCAGTCTGTGATGTGCACGGCTTACGCAGGGGGATATAAGGTCGAACAAGCGGGGGGCCTCCGGAGTACATAATATTGAAGGGCGATGGATGAGGTTGGCACGCATGGAGGCGAGGACGTAATAACGGATGTTGGCAGGTATAGGGACAGTTCGATGAGACTCACGATAGAACAACGTATTGCGGCTCTGGAGCGGGATAATATCGTGCTGCATGATACGATCAAAATGCTTCACAAACTGCTGCGGGAGCATCGGGAGTTGATAAAGGAGTATGTTACCGGGCAAATAGCGGCCGACAGCGACGGCGGATCTGGCAATGGCGTTGTTGGTCGGGAAGATGCTCTCTATACTTTTGTATGCAGGCAGCGGTTTAAGCAGTTGAGCAGGGAGGTGAATTCCTTGCGGAAGCTGATTGAGAACCCGCGGTTTGGCTCGAAGGCGGGATAGGGTTCAGCATCCTGTGGCGCCGGCCGCGATTACCTTCCCGGTATATCCAGAATATTGCCGCAGCGGGGGCATTTGACTTTGTCTGCCTTGAAGTTCGGGGGAATCTTCAGTTTCAAGGCGCAGGAGCAGGTGAGAAAAGCGAATTGGTTCACCTTTCGCATGATGTCGCCGACCTGTCGCATTTGCTCCCGCTGGTGTTGTTGCTTTTCCTGTTTGGCATCCCCGTCTCGCAGTGCTATTTCTTCGCCGGCCAGCGCGGTTACAGGCACGACCGAAGCACTTTTTGTGACAGCGGCGAAGGCGTTTGAATAGTCCTTGAAAGCGGCGCCATGTGTCATATTGCGGAGTATTCTGACTCTCTCGGAAATGGGCGGATGCGTGCTGGTAAGGTCTGAGAGCTTCCTTTGTCCCTTCTTCTTGAAGGGGTTGGCGATGTACATCGGAGCGGTGACTTTATTGGCTGCTTGCAGTTGAGGCGAAGGGTCGTTGGCGATCTTTTCAAGCGCTGATGCCAATCCTTCGGGATATCTGGTGAGTCTCGCTGCTCCGGCGTCGGCGAGGTATTCACGTTTTCTCGAAAGGGCGAAGTAAAGCAGGTATGCCATGATCGGTGCGGCTATTGCAGCGATTATAGCGATAACGAGCATGAGTATCTGTGCCTCGCCTCCGCCTTTTCCTCCTGAGGAGTATCTCCTGCGCGAACCCATCGAGCTGTAAAACATTCCCCGGAGGAATACTTGCGAGATCAGCACGATCGAGCCGAGCATTACCCCTGCCAGTGTTACGAAGAGGATGTCACGGTGGAGGATGTGGCTGATTTCGTGCGCGATGACTCCCTGGAGTTCATCGCGGTTGAGTCGTGCGAGTAGTCCTGCGGTTACGGCGACCGACGCTGTCTCCGGCTTCCTGCCCGTGGCGAATGCGTTAGGGGCCGGGTCGTTGATGATATATATCTTCGGCATTGCGGGCAGGGCTGCTGCGATCTTCATCTCTTCGACGATGTTGAACAGTTGCGGATGGACATCGTGAGTAACCGGCTTTGCATTGCTGGCGGCGAGGAATATCTGGTCTCCGCCGGCATAGCTTACTATCATCATAATGAGCCATACGACGGTTGCGATGATCAGGCCGAACAACGCGCCTTCGCCGCCGAATACCCCTGCCCCTATCGCCAGGCCGAGAGCGAGCAGGACAATCGCCATTACCGCCATCAGCAGTATGGAATTTCTTTTGTTTGCTCTAATCAGTTCCCACATTCCGGGCTCTCAATTTCGTCTTCTTGAAAGACCTCCGGCCAAACCCCGTCACCGGCCGGCAGAAAATGGCCGCCGTCGACTTGCGGATACCAGGCCGGCTCCACGCGAACACAGGGGCCCCTAACTGAAGTCCACTTTAGGCACTTCTCGTTGCGAGGCATCTTCGATCTCGAAGAAGTCGCGCTTGGTAAATGCGAACATCCCGGCAACAATGTTCGAGGGGAACATCTGTATCTTGTTGTTGAACCCAAGGACCTGGTCGTTGTAACTCTGCCTTGCGAACGAGATCTTGTTTTCGGTGCTGGTGAGTTCTTCCTGCAGCGAGAGGAAATTCTGGTTGGCTTTTAGGTCAGGGTAGTTTTCGACGACGAGCATGAACTTACTGAGCGCCTCGCCGAGTGCTCCTTCGGCCTTTGCCGCGTCGGCGACGTTGTTTGCTCCCATTGCCGCGGCGCGAGCCTGTGTAATAGCTTCAAAGGTCTCGCGTTCGTGCTTCATGTAACCTTTGGCGGTTTCCATGAGGTTGGGAATCAAATCGTGACGTCGCTTCAACTGTACGTCGATTTGCGACCAGGAATTGTCAACCTGGTTGCGAAGTCGCACCAGCGCGTTGTACACCCCGATAACAAACAGAAGAACTACGACGATAATCGCGCCGATTATCCCAAGTGCAATCCACATATTATGTCTCCCTGAGGTTTAAGTGATGTTTCTGGTCAGGAGTTTTTCTTCAGGATAAAAACTCCGATAAGCGCCACAACGCCGACAACGATGAGAATGATGTTGAAAGTGCCCAGAGCTATCATAGCGGTCTCCTTTCAAAATAATAGTACTGTTATATTTTCAACCGGTACAATTGTACTGTGTGCCTTTCAGAAGTCACGAGAAATATTATTTCCCAGCGGCCAGCCACCCGAGCGTGAAACTGGCGAAGGTTATTGTTTCGTATGGGCTCTTTTCGCCTGCTTCGTATAAGCAGGCGATGTCGTTGTTAGGCAGGATTGCCAGGGAAGAATACGCGGAGGGACCCGCGTACAGGACCCTGGAAACCGGCCAGGTCTTTCCCTCGTCTAAGCTGAGGCGAACGGTCATTTGCTTTCTGTTCCCGCTGTCGGGCTGTGCAGGGTTGGAGAAGAGAAGCCGATTCTTGCCGTTGATTGATTCAAGGCTGTAGCGGATAAATGCTGCCTGGCATATAGGCTCGACGAGCGCGGGGTCGTGGCTGACGGCAGAGAAGGTCTCGCCGCCGTCGGAGCTTGTCGCAATTGCGCGGGTGTTTTTCGACCGGTCGTAGTTTCGCATGTTGATCAGCAATGTGCCGTCTGTCAGTTCGACAATCTGGCATTCATTGACTTTTGGCGTGATGGCTCCTCCGATTCGCCAGGTCCTTCCGTTATCGTCGGAAATGATGACGTGTGAGTTGTAGCCGTCGGGATCGTTTTCAGCGACAATGCTGTGGTCGCATGGGATTACGAGCCTGCCGGTGTAAGGGGGCGTCTTGAGTTGTATGCCTATGCCCGGCCCGGTCGCGTACCATCTCCATTCAGGTTTCTTCACGGAATCTGTAATGCGCTGCGGCTGCGACCAGGTTTTACCGTCGTCGGTGCTTCGTGTGACATATACGTGTCGGGTATCTTCGCCCGTATTTTTCTTTATTTCGGATTCTCGGTCGTCACCGTGATTCCACGTCATCAAGAGGATAATGTCGCCTGTTTGCCGATCCTGCACCGGGCATGGGTTGCCGCAGGTGTTATCTGCGTCGTCCCAGACAATTTGTTGGGCGGTCCAGGTTCTTCCGCAGTCGTATGAACGCTTGAGGATAAGGTCAATATTTCCACTGTCGCCTTGGCCGGATTTACGTCCCTCGCAAAATGCCAGCAGCGTGCCTCGGTTGGTTGTAAGAAGGGCGGGGATGCGATAGGTATCGTAGCCGTCCGTGCCGCTGGTGAAGAGCTGTGCGAAATAAATGGAGATTTCGGGAGGGGCTTGGGCAATTTGCTGGTGGCAGCCCTGAGACACCAGTGCCGATATTGTGAAGATTACTAATGTCGAAATTGTCCTGGTAAGTGTCACCACGGGTGTTCCTTATGCCGGGTACTTCTTGTCATGGCCGAACATGTCGGCCAAAAGATATTGGATTTGGTTGTCTTCGTCTAATTTCGCCCGGTCGAAAATGTCGTGGAGTTCGCCGTTATCGAACCATAGGCCGTCGCCTTTGGAGCATTTGTCAATCAGCAGGGCTGGTTTTGAGTCTCCCACGATTATCTTTGTCATCTTCCTGTCACAAATGGGGCATTTCCTGGGCTTCTCGTCGCAGTTTTGTTCGACCTTGAAGGATGAGAGGAGTTGTTCGGCCTTTTGAGGTTCGCCGAGCAATGCTTCCAGTTCTCCGGCATCGAGCCAGATGCCGCCGCAATTGGTGCAAAAGTCTATCTCGACTTCCTGGAGTTCCAGTGTGATCATTGGGTTTGTGCAAACGGGACAATCCATAAGTCCGCTCCGTAAGAGAAGCCGCAAGCCAGGCTTCGGTTTCATGTCATTTCAATATACCAGAACGCTCAACTGTCCAAAAACGTCAAAAAAATCTTTATTCTCTGGCGGTAATACTACTCCTGCTGATGTAGTACGTCAAGATTCGATGTCGTAAACAATAAGGCTCGCAGCCGGAGAAAAACTGCGAATAACAGGGGCTGTATCCGCCTTAAACGACTGAAATACGGCGTATTATAGGGCGTTGGCGTTTTGGGTGCTTGAGTCATTGGAATATGTCTTGAAGGTCACTCATCCGAGGCTATAATGCCGGATTGTGCTGGAGGATGGATTTTAATAATTGGAGTTAAGTTAAAGGAACGAATTATGGTCGCAGGGAAGATTGCACAGACGGAAGAGACATATCATGGGGCGGGCGAGCGGGTAGCGGATCGTGTTGGCTTTGCGATTCGATGCATTGCTGTCGGATTACTTGGGCTTTATGCGTGGACTGTGGCTGTTGATACTGACGCCGCGAGCCTTGGCTGGGTGGATGTTGTCGGGGCCGGTGTTGCAGGTTTTGTCGTGCTGGCGTTCCAGGTATGCTTTGCATCTCCGCTGGTCTTTCGGCCGCTCATTCTTCTTGGCATTTTGGGCAAATCGGATCATCCGTGGATAAGTGCCGATCAGAGAAAGCTTGCTGAACACGGGGCGAAAAGACTGCTGCTGGAGCTCTCAGTTCAGCGATTACGTCGGCGAATCTCGCCGGACTGCGAGGTGCGGAGCGTGCAGAAGATGCTGGACAGACGTTGTGTGCTGGGGGGACTGCTGTACTGCTCGAGTTATGTGTTGCTTTTCGTTGCGAGTCTTGTGATGTGCCCGGAGGCGCAGATTGAGGAGTCCGATCTGGTGACTCATGTAGGCCTGCTGGGCATTATGGGGCTGATTGTGTCGGTTGTTTGCGACTATGCTTTGATCAGGACAGACCTCTGGGCTGCGACAACCTATCCCCAGGGCAAGACGGCCAAAGAAAAGGCTCCGAAGAGAGGCGCCAAGACGCCAAGTCCTCGGAAGAAAACGAAGCAGCGTTAGAATCCCAGGAGAGGACCGGATCTGACGCCAGGTAGTGCCGGGAGCATGAAAATGGTCGGTCTGGAGGAGATATTGTTCTTGACGATAGGGGGGATATGTTATTGACTATTTGTCATGGATTGCTGATTTTGGGTATGGGCCTGTTGTGGTTTGTTCAGTGGTGTCCAGGCGGACCATGATGGCGACTGAGAAGAGGTTAGGATTAGATGATAGTCGATTGCCATACGCACGTTGATCTGTCGGCGGACAACGTCGGTGCTTCCGAGCATTTGACTGCCATGGAGATGGTGGATGTTTGTTTTGTGCTCGCGCGAGGGCATGGTGCCGGCGATGACATTAATAAGAAGCTTTCGGATTACATCGGTTCGCACAGGACCGGCATGGTCGGTTTTGCGGTGGTTGACCCCATTACCGACAAAGTCAGCCTGCCCAATCTGAAGGCTATTAAAGACAAGCTGGGCCTCGAGGGTATTGTCCTTTATTGCTCGGCGAGCGGCTTTCATCCGACTCACAGCAGGGCAATGCGCCTCTATGAGTTGGCGGACGAACTGGGGATGCCGGTATTCTTTCATAATTCGGAGGTTGTACCGCGCCGGGAAGCGATTCTCGAGTATGCTCAACCTTATCTTCTGGACGAGGTTGCGCGGGCGTTCGAAAATTTGAAAGTTATTATTGGCAGTATGGGGACGCCCTTCGTCGAGCAGACCTTGACGCTGGTCGCCAAGCATCCCAACGTCTATGCCGATTTGACGATTCGCCCGAGGAGCGTTTGGCAGGTCTATAATACTGTGGTTGCTGCTTACGAGCGCGGCGTAATGGACAAGCTTCTCTTCGGCAGCGGCTTTCCTCTTGGAAGTGCCGGACAGTGTATCGAGACCCTGCTGGGTTTTAACATGCTGCTTGCGGACACGAATTTGCCGACCGTCCCTCGTGACAAGATCAGGACAATAGTGGAACGCCGGACGCTGGAGACCCTTGGCATAGGCGCAGCCATTACTGAGACGGCGGCAAGGGAGATTCCGGACGCCGCCGACGGCATTGAGGATGAGATAAAGGAGTCCGGGCAGGCGGAGAGTTGAAGCGTGTTCACTATGAGCGAGAAAGAGGGCGAATAGGCATCGATGACAGAACTTCTTGAAGAGCAACGAGAAAGCTGGGGGACACGGGGCGGATTCATCTTGGCGGCGGTTGGCTCAGCGGTCGGCCTGGGCAATCTGTGGGGGTTTCCTTACAAGCTCTACAGCTATGGGGGAGGCGCATTTCTGATCCCCTATATTCTGGCGTTGTTTGTTGTTGGCATCCCCATAATGGTTCTGGAATTCAGTATCGGGCATTATACTCAGCGGGCTGCTCCGGATGCCTTCAAGCGGGGGCATAAACGCTTCGAAATGGTGGGGTGGTGGGGGATTGTCCTTGCCTTTGTCATAGTGACTTATTATCCGGTGATACTGGCGTACTGCTTCAGCTTCTTGTGGTACAGCATTGTCGGCATATTCAGCGGCGGGGAGCTGCCCTGGGCCGGGGAGGGTATTGAAGGGGTCGAAAAGGCCAAAATGTTCTTCAATGAGACATATCTTGGCAGGATCGAGGGTGTGAGTCTTGGCGCAATTCGATGGAACATCGTTGTGCCCTTGGTGGTTACCTGGGTGGTGATGTATCTGTGCATCTTCAAGGGTGTTCGGCTTGTGGGCAAAATTGTCTGGCTGACGGTGCCTCTGCCGTGGCTTATGCTTCTGATTCTTACCGTCCGGGGGCTGACTCTCGAAGGCAGCATGCAGGGCTTGGCTTACTATCTCGATCCGGTGTGGTCTGAACTTGCCAAACCCATTACCTGGCGCTACGCCTTTGGGCAGGTCTTTTTCTCGCTGAGCCTTGCTTACGGGATTATGATCACCTACTCGAGCTTCCTTCACAGCAAAAGCGACATCAATAACAACGCCGGGATTATCAGTATCGCCGACTTCGGGACGAGTTTTGTCGCGGGACTGGCGGTGTTTGCGACGTTGGGCGGTATGGCTTTCGTCACGCAGCAGGGCGGTCATGCCGTACCTGTTGAGAAGGTAGCCGACGCCGGGCCGTCTCTTGCATTTGTGGCTTTCCCTTATGCACTCGCCCAACTGCCTCATTCGGCCTGGTTCAGCTTTGTTTTCTTCTTCGCGCTTATCACTTTGGGGGTGGATTCAGCCTTTTCGATGACGGAATCCATTCTTGCCAGTATCATCGACAAGACCGCATGGCGCAGGAGTATTGTGCTGCCCGTTCTAAGCATCGTAGGGTTCCTGTTTGGGCTGATTTATGTTACCAGAGGAGGTTTTAACTGGCTTGAAACCGTCGATGGTTTCGTCAACGGTAACTGGGGAATCACATTTTTGGGGCTGGTAGAGTGCATTGTCCTCGGCTGGCTGTGGCGAATTGGTATTCTCAGGCGGCACGCGAACAGTCGGAGCGATTGGAAGTTGGGCAGATGGTGGGATTATCTGATTCGGATGGTGATTCCTGTGGTTCTCGGTACACTTTTCTTCTGGCAGCTTATCGATGATATCACAGGGGAAGGTTTCTTGCGGACAAAACAGGGCCAGTGGATCGTGTCGAACTGCGTCGGACTGGCGATTGTTGCGATGGTGCCTGTTGTGGCTGTGGTCTTGAGCCTTCTGAAAGGGCGAGATGATATCAGTGATGCGCAGCGGCCTGAGCAGAATCTGGTTGTGGCTGGAGCCGCTCAGGGCAGAATGGCCCTGATAGCGGGTTTCATCGTTGCAGGGCTGGTGGTTGTCGGCGTCGCAGTTCCTATCGGCAACGACGTCAGGCAGGCAATAATCTGGTTTTCCCTGTTAGCCGGTATTGGCGTGATGATTTTCAGTAATTCCATACTGGATAAGCACCATACGGCCACGACTCAGGCGGCGTGGTCTGCAAGATGGGCCGGGATAATCGCGGCGATGGGCGCCAGCGCTGCTATTGCAATGGTGCTGATAGACTTGGCCGATGGCGCCAAGGTCGCCGAATCTGCGGCGCCTATCCGCGATAAACTCAGCGGGGTGTCATACGCAATTCTTGGAGTTGTTTTTCTGATAATCATAGGCGGACTGGGGTGGAGTTTCTGCAGGGCCCTTGCTGCCGCCAGCAGCGATACGACCATTCAACACCCCGATGAAATCGGAGATGGCACGAATCCATAGAACGCCCCCCGGCTGCTCAACTCGCCAATCTCGTGCTGCTTGACTTTCGGATCGTATCGTCTTGCCGTGTTGTTTGCAGAGAGATCCTATTTGGGCTTGAAGCCTTTTACGTCTTCTCCGGTGTATTTGCGGCACGCCTTCTCGAGGTCGATGTCGGAAATGTTGGCGAGGGTGCAAAGCCAGGCAAGGACATCTGCGAACTCCTCCTCGGCGTTCACCTTATCACCAGAGACCAGAGCGGTTGAGAGTTCGCCTACCTCTTCAATGAACCACATGAAGGTGCGGGAAACCCCTCGCTCGCGGTCGCGTTTCTCGTATCTCTCGGAGATCAGCTTCTGGAATTCAGCGATTTGCATTGGCAAACAGGTACTACTTCCCTTCTATCAGATTTGCAAGCGTGATATTCTTGAATACGACGCGTGCCTGACTGAGCGCCTTGTCGAAGGCCTTGTCGGCTTTAATGCTGAAATTTGCGCGCCGAGTGTAGTCGGCGAGGCTCATATGGCTTACCATCGGTCCATCGACGGCTTCTATGATCTGGAGCATCGTAATCTTTTTTGCCGGCTTGGCCAGGGAAAAACCTCCACGCGGCCCTCTCTTGCTGCGGAGGATGTTGCCTCTGACCAATTGCTGAAGTATCTTTAGGAGATACTCGAGGGGAATATCGTATTCCCTTGAGATGTCTTGCGACATGACGGTTTTCTTGTCGGTGCTGCCGGCGATGTGGCAGGTGGCGAGAAGTGCGTATCCGGTTGATCTGCCGATCTTCATATATTACTCCTTCTTCTGTTAATGCCCCATAAGTAATGTGTCCCGCCTTGCACGGGCCTGCGTGCCAAGGTGTATAGGGACCTGATACATGCCAGGGCACGACGAACATTATGCAGATATTATCTGAAATTGCAAGGATTTTCCATTCCAAAACGACGAAATGCTAAGATGTTTTTCAGCCGTTCAAATCCGTCGAAATGAGCAAAATGCTTGACATTTCAGGCGTCCGGAAATAAACTATAATGCCTGTTTTGACTTTGTAAATAGGAGACCATCATGGCTGAGATAAGGCCGAGAGTTAGTGTGGATTACATCGAAGGCGCCGCAGTAGTGAGGTTTGTGGACGAGAAGATACTCGAGGAAATGGATATCCTGGCGCTTCAGAATACAATCATGTCGGTTATCGACCAAGAGGATGGAGTGAACCTGATCCTGGATTTCGGCAACGTCCGTTTTTTGTCTTCTGCGGTTCTCGGACTTCTTATCAGGGTCAGCAAGCGTGTTTATGAGAAGGACGGGCAGTTGAAGCTCTGCAGTATAAATCCGAAGATTTATGAGGTTTTTAAGATAACGCGGCTGACGAAAACCTTCGATATATACACTGACCTGGAAAGTGCAATTGGAGACTAATGTGCAGATTGCGGAACAGCGTTTGGGTCCAACGGGCTTCTGAGCGAGCGGCAGGCCGGCAAGCGTTGCGAGGTAGAGGGTAGGAATCTTACGTCTATAATGACATTAAATTCGCCAATCTGTTGTTCGATGGTTGTAGCAAGCACGCTGACCGCCAGCGAATGTGTGTGCCAGTTGATCATATCGGCGCTGGAGGAAAGCGGGTTCGGCAAGGAAGATGTCTTTGCTATACACCTTGCTCTCCAGGAGGCACTGATCAATGCGATGCGCCACGGTAATGATATGGACCCCGACAAGGAAGTCAAAATCGACTATTGTGTTGACGCCGAAAAGTTCGAGATTTGGGTTAGTGACGAGGGTAAAGGCTTCGATCCATGTGCGGTTCCTGATCCTCGACGCAGCGAGAATCTTTACAAGCCTAACGGCAGGGGACTGCTGCTGATGTGTTCGTATATGGATGTTGTCGAACACAACAAACGGGGTAACCAGGTTCACATGACAAGGTACAAACAGAGCTCGGTGGTAAGCGAGAAAAAAGGATGATGGTAGGGGGGGGCGGCGGAGGGGGCGAGAGGATTGCCGAAACAGGGACGCAATAGAATCAATAGAATCGGGTAATGGATGTACCGTACAGCAGTTATTTGCATTTCCATGTTGGCCTCGGTCGGGTGCGTATATAAACGAGAGGCAATGCCCCGGATTGTGGAGAATCCCGTGGTGACCAAGGCTCAGGTTGTTGCTCCGAGAGCCCCACAGCCGGTCCGGGCCGGAAAAATCCGTAATGCGGAGGTTTCTGTTCCTAAAGGCTGGCTGCCTCCTGAAGAAGTGGAGAGGAAATGGACTGCTATTGTGATACATCATTCGGGTACCGATACGGGCAACAGTGCGATTTTCGACAGGTCGCATCGCGAGGAGAGGCAATGGGACGGGGTCGGTTATGATTTTGTGATAGGCAATGGCACCAATAGCGCCGACGGGCAGGTGGAGGTAACTTTTAGATGGCGGCAGCAGCGGACCGGCGCCCACTGTAAGACGCCGGAAAACTGGGCGAACGAAGAGGCTATCGGGATTTGTCTGGTCGGCAATTTCAACCAGAGCACTGCGACTGCGGCACAGATGAGGTCTGTTGCCCGGCTGGTTCGTTTTCTTCAGGGGCGATATGGTATAGACAGCGCTAGAATCTACGGCCACAACAACACGCCGGGTGCTCGGGCAACGGATTGCCCCGGTAGATACTTCGAGATGTCTAAGCTGAGAAGTATGCTGGGTAAATGAGGCAGGAACGATTTAGTGGGGGTGGAACTACGTCCTATAAGTAGAGTGGCGGAAGGGAGAAGCATGTTTTGGGGGCGGAATTCAAGGAATAAGTGGCAGGTTGGAAAGTCGGGTGGTTATTGTACCGAAATCTGGGCAGAGTAAAAGATTTCGAATAAGCCAAACATAGGAGCCCGGCGCATGAACACTTACAACCCAGTATTCTCACGGAACTGTGTTCTCAATGAGCAGATTGCACGTCAAGTTTTTGAGCTTTTACCCGACACAGGTCCTGTAATGGTAATAATTGACAGGGAAGGACATGTCTGGCCGAGCGATTCGGAAAGATACTCGACCGTGAACGTGCCGGAATATTTTCTGAAGGAACTTTGCGCAAAAATCGACGATGGTGTCGAGCCTGTCGTAACTCAAGCCGGTGATCACAGTGTTATTGCCGCCCAATTGGCTACCGTTCGGACGAACTGTGGTTACGTGATGGTGATCATACCGGGGCATAGCCCGGAATCGACGCTCGTGAATATCGATCTGGTGGAAATACTGCTCAACCAGGTTGGCCTGATAGCCCGACTGATCGAGAAAAACAACCTTCTCTACGAGCAGCAGGTCAATCAATACCGCTCATACCCTCAAACGGTGGCGGCGTTGAACTAAGCCGCGATGAATTTGGGGTTATCGGGTGATTGGGATACCTTCCTTGCCGGCGACTGTGCGGATGTAATCAGCTGCGAGCTTGTAATTTTCTTCCCCTGAGAGGTGTTCCAGCATTAAGGTAACATCGGACAGTTTGTTTAGTTCCTGCAGAAAGACGGCATAGTCCAATCCGCCCAATCCGGGGCGAATCTCATCCAGATGGGTAGTCAGCTTCTTGCTGAGGATGATGTCTTTGGCGTGGCAGCTCTTGATATGCGGGCCGAGTTTGTCGAAACACTCACGAATCAAAGCTGCGTTGCCAAAGTATCGTTGCGGGCTGCAGATGAGATTGACCGGATCAAGATGTACCGCGAATTGTTTGCGGTCGATTGTTTTGAGCAGACGCAGATAGGAGTCCGGCGAATCCGGATAGGCCCAGGGCATCGTTTCGAGCGTGAAGTATGTTCTTATTGGTTTCACGTCGTCTATGATTGCGCGTGTTGTCTCTACAATCATGTCGAAAGTTTCTTCTGTCAGGTTCTTTGGAGATGGGCCGTCCCACTGTTGTCCCCTTGAGCCGGTGATATTAACGCAGCACTTGGCGCCGATTCTGTCGGCCAGTGAGAGATGTGAGCGACACTTTTGCAGGGCTTGGCGGCGTGTGTTGTCGTCTGGGCTGATCGGGTTGCTCCATGCGCCGACCTCTGCGATCACAATGTCGGCTTTCTTGGCGGCTGTTTCGTATGCTTTGAGGAGCTCATCGGAGGCGTCGGGGCCGACAGGGCAGTATGCCGCGCCGTAGCCGAGCTTCCTGACCGCGGCGGCCCAGGCGGCCGGGGTCTCGACTTTCTCGAAGACCGGTCCGCCGAGCCTAAGAGATCTTGCCGGGGTCTCTGAGGCCGATAATGTCAACGTCGAAGCACAGGCCATTGCTGATGCGGCGGCAAGTGACTTCTTCAAAACAGTGCGTCTGGACAAGTTTTGCTTACGCTGTGCCATCTTTTCAGTCCTTCGGTTCAAGCTATAATTCAATGTGCCTGTTGTGAGAATAAGGCTGTCTCAGGAAAACGAATCCAATGCTATTTTAGCCGATGACAGCCGTGAATTCACGCCAAATCTAAGCTTGCGAAAATAGCCGCAAAGCCGATAAATCGAAGTTTCAGTTGCTTTTGCAGATTCTACTGATATAATCGACTCTCCATGTGCTGTAAATGCTTGATAAGCCGGTTTTGACGGATAGCGACGAGACAAGGTTATAACCGAGGGGATAAGTGAAATTTCAGGTATTCAAAAACGGCAAGCTTGTTGAGAAATTCACGTTGTGCGGGGCGTACGTCTTCGGTACGGACGGGATCAGTATTCGCCGGGCGCAAATCGGCTTTAAGAAGGGGGTTATCGAGTGCGTCAAGCCTAATCTGGAGACTGCGGGACTGGCGTTGCTTTGGCCGATTGAGGGTTTTGGGAAGGTCCTTTTGCAGACAACGTGTCTTCCCGATCGAAAACGTCCCTATATTCTTAATGTTGAGATAGCGCGCGCCAAATTGATGCAGATCGTTGACAAGCGAGAGGACTGGTCGTTCTTCGAGAGTACCAGACGGCTCGGGAGTGTTGCCAAAGAAGCGCAGAGGCTTTTCGTAGAAGCGATTCAGAATATATCCGATGCTACTTTGGCTTCGAAGCTTGCAGACGAATCATTGAAAAGGGCCATGGTTCTTTCGGAAGAGCTTGCGATCGGACAGGCGGATACTTTGTTCAAAAGCAGGAGCGTCAATCACGGTTTTGGGCGGGGGTGCCTGGGGTGCCGAATATCCCCAAGCCAGATCGCACATGGGGGGTATGTTGAGAATCTGCTCTCTTTGTTCGGTTCTGTGATTGTGCCGATCAACTGGGGTGAGATGGAGCCGAAGAAAGGGCAGTACGATTTCACCGCGACGGATGCATGTATTAATGTTCTTGCCAAGCAGAAGCTGTCCATAAGTGCCGGGCCTTTGCTTTGTTTCTCTAAGCTGGCTCTGCCCAAGTGGCTGGTGGCCAGTGGAGCCGGTTTCGAGAAGGTTCGTGAGACGGCGTATCAGTTTATAAGGACGGTTGTTTCACGTTACAGCGCATTTGTAAGGTCGTGGTGTGTCGTCAGCGGACTGAATGTGTACAACCATTTTGGCTTTCGGTTTGAAGAAATTCTCGAGATGACGCGGGCCGCGAGTGTTGCTGTTAAGCAGGGAAGCGACAAGGCATTGAAGATTATCGAAATCAGCAATCCTTGGGGCGAGTACTATGCAACGGTTCCAAACAGCATTCCGCCGCTGGTGTATATGGACATGGTTGTCCAAAGCGGGGTCAACTTTCACGGATTCGGCATTCAGATGCCATTCGGGAGAAATCAGTCGGGACTGCACATCAGGGACATGCTTCAGGTATCGTCGTTGCTTGATTCGCTTGCGCCGATAGCCAAGCCGTTTACGATTACCAATGTTGCCGTTCCGAGTCGAAACGGCCCCGGCGCTCATCATGGCGATGTTGCCGGCATCTGGCACGACAGGTGGGATCAGGCTCTGCAAAGCCGGTGGATCAGGCATTTTTACGAGATCGTACTCAGCAAGCCGTTTGTCGATTCTGTGGTGTATTCGAGCCTTACCGACCGTAAGAACAGCACGATTGCCGACAGCGGGCTTCTGACATCGGAATACGAGCGTAAAAAGTCTTACGCCACCCTTGCGAGGCTCCGGGATTCTATTTTTGTGCGTTGATTAAGGCGGAACCGCTTGTCGAACGGGCGGAGTTGGTGATATGGGCCCTGGCTATTCAAGAGAGTTGACCGATGAGAATCGCCGGAGGATTCAGTCGACTGGATTTGTGATCAGCGTCTGCGTCTGTGTCGTACTCTCTGGGATATTCGTTGTGAATATTGTAGGAGACGCCGGCATTTGCGGGATAGACTTGGACAGTCGGATTAACCCAAACAACGCTCCGATAGCCAGCCTGGTTCGACTGCCGGGGGTGGGACTGTCCAGAGCTTCGGCAATCGTGGCTTACAGAGAGGCCTGCATGGCCGGAAATGACCGAGCCAGGGCCTTCGAGGATTGCAATGATCTTCAGAAGGTCAAGGGAATAGGCCCTAAGACGGCAGAGGGCCTCGCGGATATGGTTACATTCGAGTAATGAGAGGCCCTGCTGCACAAAATGAGCAGTTTAAGTGTATCTCGTCTCGGTGCGCTGCGGTACTGCAAAATAAACGGCCTGAAACTGGCATGCCGGTTTGATGTGTGGTAAAATCACGGCCTTAGTCGTTTAGCAGGAAATCTGTTGGTTCTGTAGCATAGAAAAGGGCAAATGGATCAGTGGGACATAAATAAACCTTTGGGACAGTGCTTTGGCACTGATAAGGAGATAGAGCCCGGCGAGGAGTACTTCGGCGCGCTGGTGGCCACCGAAGAGGGGCTTGTAAGACGGGATTTCTGCGCCGAATACTGGGACTCTGAAAAGCCTGATGTATTCTGTTACTGGAAGAGCAGGCTCCCGAGACCTGATGAGAAGAAGCAGTTGTTTGTCGATGACGAGATGCTCATGGCGTTTTTCGAGCGCCTGGCAGAGGAGACCGACCAGGAAAAGGTGAACTTTCGCTTTGTGCTGGCCTTGATTCTCATGCGCAAGCGCCGGCTCAAATACGATGCGACCACGACCGAGGCAGGACGCGAGATGTGGCGTTTGCGTGTTGTGAGTGAAGGCGCCTTTGCAGAGGTTGTAAATCCGCACCTCGACGAAGAACAGATCGAGCAGCTCTCGTCGCAGATAGGCCAGATACTGCATGCTGATCTCTGATATTTTCGATCATTCTGCAATACGGAGCGTTTGAATGTCTGTCAGGATTTTTATCACGGTTTTGCTGGTGATTATCGTCGCCGGGTGTAGCGGCGAAATGCGGAAAAAGCTCCCAGTTTGTGCGGGAAAGAGGTCCGTGGAGGAGGCTGTTGTCGCCGTCGCGGTGCAGTCTGCAAAGGCCGCCGCCATCAAGACTACCGGACACTGCCGACTCGAATACTATGTCGAGGATAAGCGCAAGCCGGAAAAAGAGTCTTTTCCCGTGAAGTTGTGGGTCAATCCGCCTGCGCAGATGGCGCTTTACGGGAACGTTGCTCTCGATGCGCGTGGAATTGTGCTCGGCTCAAACAGTGACGAGTTCTGGCTTGCGATTAAGCCCAAGATCAGCAGTTATTGGCAGGGGCAGTGGGCGAAGAACACAAATATCCAGACGCTGCTGCTTAGTCCTCGGATACTGCTCGAATCGCTTGGCGTCGTTTCAATTGAGGCCGATGGCGATGGGCCGGGGCAGTGGTCTCTAACAAATGAGGGGCCCTTCGATATACTCACCAGGAACAATGAATCCGGTTTGCCGGAGAAGAAGATATATCTCTGCAGTTGCGATTATCTCGTTCGTAAGATCGAGTATTTCGGTGAGTTCGGCCGCGTCCGGGTCGTGGTGAAACTGGATGAATATGAACAGGTCGGCGAAGCATTCCGGGTTCCGAGTCTTATCGAGGTTGTCAAACGCGGGACGCAGGGCAGGGATGATCGTGTGAGGATCACCCTCAAGTCGGTCAAGCCGACGGAATTCAGTGAAAAACAATCGGATTATCTCTTTCAGCCGAAGCCCGGAAGATTCAAGCATGTTTACGAGGTCATTGAGGGCAAATCGGTGGAGTTGATCGAGTAAAGCGATGGCAGTAGTGGAGAACGCATTATGGCGAGGATGAGTCTTCGAGAGAGAATCGCACAGGGAGCATTTGTGCTGGACGGCGCTATGGGTACCCAGCTTTTTGCGCGGGGTGTCGAGGTCGGCAAATGCAATGATTATCTGAATATCGAATCGCCGGATATCGTCTGCGACATTCATCGAGCGTATCTTGAAGCGGGCAGCGATGCCGTGCTCACCAATACCTTCGGGGCGAATCGTTTTACGCTCGGCAGGCACGGTTATGCCGATGCGGTCGTCCGGATAAACTCCGCCGGTGCGGAGATTGCCCGGCAGGCGACTGGGAATCAAAACTATGTCCTCGGCGATATAGGTCCGAGCGGGGATTTCCTGGAGCCGGTTGGAACGCTGAAAGCAGGTGAACTTGAGCAGGCGTTTGCCGAGCAGGCCGAAGCACTCGTCGATGCCGGCGTCGATGGCCTGACAGTTCAGACTATGACGGCACTGGATGAGGCGTCAATCGCGATTGCCGCGGCAAGGTCCGCCGCGGGTGATCTGCCGGTCTTTGCATCGATGTCGTTCGATAAGGGAGCCGATGGATTCAGGACCATGATGGGGGTGGATGTGGCTTCGGCGGTTGCGAAGATGGTCGCATGCGGTGTCGATGTGGTCGGTTTCAATTGCGGTACGACCACCCTTGACGAATATGTCGAGCTCGCCGAGAAACTGGTTGCTGCAGTTAGACGCATGTCCGAATCGGTTCTGGTTTTCGCCGAGCCGAACGCTGGCAAGCCGGAGTTGATCGACGGCCAGGCTGTATATCGTGTCTCGCCGGCGCAATTCGCCGCAGCGGTAAAACGAATTCAATTAGCAGGGATAAGTATAATAGGGGGCTGCTGCGGGACGGGTCCGGAGCATATCAAGGCGGCGGCAAAAGCTCTGCGGGAGTGACCTTTCGCAAAGCTTTCTCAGGGCACAGAGGTCAGCAATTTCTCGATTTGGTCTATGGTTTTCTTTGTTGCGCCCTGGTTCTTTATTATTACATTTCGGCCGTTGCGGGCTATTTCTTCGGCGTAGGCCGGTTCGGTCAGGCATTTTCTCACTGCTGTTGACAGTTCGCCCTTGTCGTCAATCCTGATTGCGCCATTGCCGGCGAGCAGAGCGTCAACCGTTTGCCTGAAGTTGAACGCGTGCGGGCCGAAGATTGTGCACTTGCCCAGGGCCGCAGCTTCCATCATGTCCGATCCGCCCATGGGTACGAGCGATCTGCCAACGAAGATTACTGTTGCCAGGGAGTAGAACTTCCTCAAATCTCCCATTGTGTCGCCGAGTATAACCGCCTCCGTCGATGATTGACTATTGAAGATAAATTCATCCTCGGTTTTGAGACCCTTTATACGGCTGTAGCGGATGAGATCGAAGCCGCGTTTTTCAATGAGCTGTGCGATTTCGTCGAATCTTTCCGGCTTGCGAGGCACTACGACCAGACGCAAATCGGCGAACCGCTCGTCCTGTTTCAATTCCTGATAGACATCGAGCAGAAGTGCTTCTTCGTCGTTTCCCGTGCCCCCGAGGACCCAGAGTCTCTGGCCGGCTGTGCCGAGGGCCTTGGCAATCCGGTCGGCGCCATCGATTGTGTCGTCTGTCCGGGCCGTGTCGTACTTCAGCGAGCCTGAGACTATGACAGTCTCTTCCCGGCAGCCAAGTTCTCTGAATCTGCGGGCATATTCATCGGTTTGCGCGAGAACGCAGGTGAGGCCTGCGAACATGCTTTTTATCAACGGACGGATTCTTTTGTACGTTGAAAAGCTCCTGTCGCTGATTCGGCCGTTGAGAACCGCCACTGGGACATCGAGATTATTGGCGATGCGGACGAAGTTGGGCCAGACTTCCAGTTCCATCAGCAGGCACAGAGCCGGGCGAATGTTGCCGAAGGCACGGCTCATTACCCAGGAGAAATCGAAGGGGAAGTAAATTACCTGCAGCTTCTCCGCAAATATCGCAGTTGCCCGGGCATAGCCCGTATCGGTGGTTGTGCTTATGAGGATGTCGAACTCGCCGAACCTCTCCTGGATCACCTTCACGATTGTCCTGGCGGCGTTCACCTCTCCTACGCTTACTGCGTGGAGCCAGATACATCTCTTCTCCGGGGCTCTGCGGGTGATTCGGCCGAGCTTGTTGTCCCATCCTGCGCGGTAGCGATTGTGCCTGATCAGGCGGTATAGTGCAACCGGAGCGATTGCAACAGCTGCGAGCAGGTATAGAAGGTCGATTACAATTCTCATAGGTTCTTTTTGCGCAAATCAAAACCTGCGTCATCGTATCGGCTAACGCAGATGGTGTCAAAAGAAATGAGAGCCGTTGCCGACGGAGTGTCTGTGAAGATTTTAG